>VXSK01000027.1 GCA_009838035.1 Gammaproteobacteria bacterium | reverse complement strand
AATCCACCACCTCTACGCGGACTTGGTCACCGGGAGGCGTCCATATAGACACTTCATGACCGCGCAAACGCTGCCGGACAACCCCAACTTCTGCTTCTGCCCCGCCTACGACGTGGAGGCCGATGTGCAGCAGATCCGCATCGTCATCGAGGGGCTCACCGGCCACGTCCCGACGGCGCTGATCGCGCTCGATCTCGACGACGCGCTCGGCATTTGCGACAAGCTCAACCGCCGCCTCGGGTTCGACCGCGAGGCCTGGACGGCACTGGCCGCCGCGTCGATGCGCGAGGAAGACGACGGGCCCGATGAGCCGCCGTGGCACTGAGCGCCGCGCAGCGCCTGGCGGCGGGCAACACCGCCTGTTGGCAACGCCCGCCTTGGTCCTGTATGGGGAAACCCCTATAATCCCTCATCGAAGTTGTCATGCTGAAACAAGTCCAATGGGTCGGTTCGAGCAAAGCGGATCTGAAGCGGTTTCCCGATGCCGTGCAGGACCGCATGGGTTTTGCGATCTACCAGGCCCAGGCCGGGGGCCGGCACCGCGACGCCAAGCCGCTCAAGGGCTTCGGCGCCGGCGTCCTTCAGGTCGCCGCCCGCCACGGCGGCGACGCGTACCGGGCGGTCTACACCGTGCGGTTCGAGTCCGCCGTCTATGTCCTGCACGCCTTCCGCAAGAAGGCGAAGCGGGGCGTGGCCACCCCGAAGCGGGAACTGGACCTCGTCCGGCGCCGGCTGCGCGCGGCCGGACGCCATCACGACGAGCATGGCGGAGGATAAGACCATGACCGAACCCGACACCCGCATCGAACCCGGCTCCGGCAACGTGTTCGCCGACCTCGGCCGCCCCGGGGCCGACGCCCACCTGCTCAAGGCCGAACTGGTCGGGCGCATCGACGCGCTGGTGCGCCGGCGCGGCATCACCCAGGCCGAGGCCGGGCGGCTGCTCGGGCTGACCCAGCCGGACGTCTCGCGGCTCCTGCGGGGCGACTTCCGGGAGTATTCGCTGGAACGGCTGTTCCGCCTGCTGAACGCGCTCGGGCGCGATGTCGACATCGTCATCCGTTCGCCGCGCTCGGACGACGGGGGCCGGCTGCGCATTGCCGCCGATACCGGCTGAGCCCGCCGCGGGGCGCGGACCTCTGCTTCGCCGCCGTCCACACGACGGCGACCGCATCCCTCGAACGGTCCTCCGCGGTGGAATAAACCGGGAAATCCCGGATTATTCGAACGCGCGCATCGCGGTGTCCGGTTCGGGCTGAATCCACCCCGGGGCGCTCGCCCCACTGCTGCGCCGCCGGCCGGCCGCCCTTCGGCTCGATCCCATTCGAGCAGCGTACTTCTCAATGGGTCGGAGGACAGCCGGGGTCCGGGCGAAGGCCGCGGGGCGGGAGAGAGGACCGCGGCCGCCATCCCCATCCCGGAGACCGCGACATGAACGCACCCACCTACGCCGGCATCGGCGCCCGCGCCACCCCGAAGCCCGTGCTGGCCGACATGACGACCATCGCGGCCTGGCTCGCGCGCACCGGCTGGCGTCTGGCGAGCGGCGGCGCGCACGGGGCCGATACCGCGTTCGCGGCGGGGGCGCCGGCGGCTCAGCGCACCCTGTACCTCCCCTGGGCGGGTTACAACGGGCACGCCGGAACGGACTGCCGGGCGCCGTCGCCGTCCAAGCTTGCCGCCTGGATGAACGTCGCCGCGCATTTCCATCCCGCCTGGCATCGCTGTTCCACCGCCGTGCGCAAGCTCCATGCGAGGAACGCCGCCATCCTCCTGGGTCCCGAGCTCGATGGTCCCGTCGATGCCGTGGTGGCGTGGACGCCCGAAGGGGGAACCGTCGGAGGCACCGGCCTGGCGCTGCGCATCGCGCCGAATTGGGGCATTCCCGTGCTCAACCTCGGCATTTTCGCCCCGCGCACCGTCTGCGAGCGCCTGTGGGCCATCCGCCGCGACGCCTGATCCGCTGACCCATCGAGGCAGAGCCTCGCGGCGAGCCGGGCAAGCGCCCGGCGGAGCCGAGGGAGGCGGTCTCCCTCGCGCCGGACGCTCCACAGGAGTCCCGGCATGTACCTCTTCGAACCCGACACCGATCCCATCGCTCCATCCGCCTGCGATTTGCTGGCCGACCTCGGCCTCGATATCCGATCCGTGCGCGACACGCTCACCGACGATCGGACCCGACGCTGCCCGGATGGCATCCCTCCGGCAGGAAGGAGTTGGAGGGAAGCGGGGAGAAGGATGAACGGCCGGGGGCCGGGGAGAGGGATCGACCCGGACTCCGGCCGCTCGCAACCCAACGTCACAGCAACCAACCAAGGAGCACAGTCATGGCTTTCGGATTGAACCGCGTGGAACTCATCGGCCGCCTCGGCGCCGACGTGGCCGTCAACCACCTCACGAGCGGGGGGCGCGTCGCGAACCTCCCTATCTAATCTGCGCTACGAAGCGAATGAACGCGCCGGAATGGAACATTTCCTCTATATATCGCCATGTTATGCTGTTTCCCGCTAAACACAACGCTGCCAGCCTGACGTATGGATGCGCTCCGATTTCTTTTCTTGTGTTGATCTTCGGGTTGATTATTTGGCGTCGGACGGTATCATGACGGCATGGAACCGAACACCGCAAAACGGATCGCCAAGGTCAAGCTCACGCTCACCAAGCGCACGGTTGAAGCCCTTGAACCCGCAGACAAGCCCTGGATCGCGTGGGATGACAAGCTCACCGGATTCGGCTGCCGTGTGCAACCCTCGGGCATCAAGTCCTTCGTTGTCAACTACCGCGCCGGGGACGGCGGACGCAAGGCGCCGAACAAGCGCGTCGTGGTGGGCCGCTACGGGCGTGTCACCCCGGACCGGGCGCGGCGGCTTGCGCAGGAATTGCTCGGGCGGGTGGCCGGCGGCGGCGACCCCGCGGGCGAGCGGGCCAGGGCGCGCGCCCTGCCCACCGTGGGCGAGGCGTGCGACGACTACATCGAATCGGGCCGAGGACGGGCGGCGGAAACCCAGCGATCCTACCGCCGCTACTCGAGCCTCTACCTGGGAGACTGGCGCTCGCGTCCGTTGGATGCCGTCACGCGCATCGACATTGAGAACCGGTTCCACCTGATCACCGAGCGTCACGGCGCGGTTCCCGCCAACCAGGCGCTTTCGTTCCTGCGCTCAGTCTACCGCCGGCACTGCGTCGACCATGAGGGTTTGCGCAATCCGGTCGAACTTTGGCTCGCGGGGGGCGGACGCTATCACCCGAAGAAGCGGAAGCAGATATCCTCCCCGGCCGAGGTGTTGCCCCGCTGGCGTGCGGGTATCGAGGCAGCGGTGGGTAACCCCGTGCACCGCGATCTGCTGTTCTTCGGGCTGTACACCGGCATGCGCCGGGGCGAGATCATGCCACTCGTTTGGGACCGTGTGGATCTCGAAGCCGGACTGTTCCGGGTGGAGGCGACCAAGACGGGGGTGCCGCTTGAACTGCCGGTCACGCGTCAATTGGGTGAGATCCTCGCTCGGAGGCGAGCCAACTCCGACGCCATGCCGGCGAACCTGCGGGATTGGGTGTTTCCTTCCCTGTCCAGCAAGTCGGGCCATGTCGAGGAGCTTCACGCGCACTATGCCAAGATCGGCAAGGTCGCCGGCGCGAAGTTCTGGTTCCACGGTCTGCGCAACGCGTTCATCAC
>VXSK01000026.1 GCA_009838035.1 Gammaproteobacteria bacterium | reverse complement strand
CCTGAATACCCATGCTTGACAACATGGATACTCCAACGCTCCCACGAGGAGGGGGGCAAAGAAAGGGCTTAAGCCGGTGCTGTCCGTTAGGCGTTACGCCCTGGGGTCGGGGGTCCAGCCGGGCGGGCGCAACAGGAAACCGAATGCGCTGCGTATGTCCCTGGCGCCGGCGATCTGCCGGAAAAGGCGCGCAAAGCCGTGGAAGAACACGGTGATCGGATTGACTGAGTTGAGGGGTTTCGTGATTCCATAGACCACCTTTTCGCGTTCTTCCTCGAACGTGCCGAACAGCCGGTCCCAGACGATGAACATCCCGGCGTAGTTCTTGTCGTGGTACTGCGGGTTGCTGCCGTGATGGACGCGGTGGTGCGAGGGTGTGTTCATCACCGCTTCCACGGGTTTCGGCAATTTGCCGATCACTTCCGTGTGCAGCGCGGTCTGGTAGATCTGAACCATCGTTTCGGAGAACACGATGAGAAGTGGATGGAATCCAATCAGCGCCAGCGGAGCATGAAAGAACAAGGGGATGATTCCATCGATCGGACCGAAGCGATAGGCCACGGAAATATTGAAGTAGGGCGAACTGTGGTGCACGGTGTGCGTAGCCCAGCCGAATCCAACGCGGTGCGTGAATCGATGTTCCCAGTAATACGCGAAATCGGCCGCCACCACGCACAGCGCGATCGACCAGGGAGTGATCGGTATTCGGGCAATGCTCAGATACTCGTAGATCAGGTAGTAGGCGCCGACGTAGAAAATGCCGAGCACCAAGATATTGGAAATAAAAAACGCAAAGAAGGTAACGAAGTTGGTGACGGTGTCGCCGATCACCTGCCAGTTCAGCGACTTCCTTACCAGCAGGCGAACGAGTTCGAACAGCAGGAACAGGATCGACGCATAGAAAAACCAGTCGGCTATCCGGGTCTCCCAGGCAAAGACCTGATTCTCGGAGAAAACCTGATTCAGGAAGTCCATTGCCTGCTCAGGCTGGGTAGCTGCTGCGGAGGGGTGCGATGCGGTTGAAGATCAGGGCACTGGGCGAGGAATCGACCGGGTCGGGCGTGAAGTAACCGAGCCGCTCGAACTGCCATGTGTCGTTCGCGCCGGCGCTCGCCAGGCCCGGCTCCAGGCGGGCTCCCGCGGCCACTTCCAGGGACCGCGGATTCACCTGTTCGCTCAACGGCGGCGTTCCGGAGGCCAGGTCCGGCCGCTCGACGGTGAACAGAGGCCGGTACAGGCGCAGTTCCGCTGGAATTGAGTGGGGCGCGCTGACCCAGTGGATGGTGCCCTTCACCTTGCGGCGGGCGCCCTCGCTGCCGCTGCGGGATTCCGGATCGATGCTGCAATGGAGCTCCGCCGGCTCGCCGTCCGGCCCGCGCACCACGTCGTCGCAGCGAATAATGTAGGCGTTGCGCAGACGCACCTCTCCGCCCGGACGCAGGCGGAAGAAACGCCGCGGCGGATCTTCCATGAAATCGGTTCGCTCGATGAAGACTTCGCGCGAAAAAGGCACGTTTCGGCTGCCCATGTCGGGGCGCTTCGGGTGATTGCCCGCGGGCAGCTCCTCGAAGTGGTCCTCGGGCAGATTGGTCAGCACCACCTTCAGCGGACGGGCCACCGCCATCGCCCGCGGCGCGTCCCGGTTGAGCGCATCCCGAACGACGGTCTCCAACTGGTCGGCGCCGATCATCTGCTCGGATCGGCTTACGCCGGCGCGGACGCAGAATTCGCGCAGCACTTCGGGCGGGTAGCCTCGCCGGCGCAGCGCCGACAGCGTCACCAGGCGGGGGTCGTCCCAGTCCTCCACTGCGTCCATGCGGATCAGGTCCGCCACCCGGCGCTTGCTGGTTACCGAGTGGCCCAGGTTGAGCCGCCCGAACTCGTATTGCCGCGGACGGGTCTTCAGGTCCAGGCCACTGTGATCCAGCAACCATTCGTACAGCGGCCGATGGTCCTCGAACTCCAGCGTGCACAGCGAGTGGGTGATGCCTTCCAGCGCGTCGCTCAGGGTGTGGGCGAGGTCGTACATCGGGTAAATGCACCAGTCCCCGCCGGTGCGGGCGTGCGCGACGTGGCGTACGCGGTACAGCACGGGGTCGCGCAGGTTGATGTTGGGCGAAGCCATGTCGATGCGCGCCCTGAGCACCTGCTCGCCATCGGCGAAATCCCCCGCGCGCATGCGCCGGAACAGGTCCAGGTTTTCATTCGGTGAGCGGTCGCGGTAGGGGCTGGGCCGGCCGGGGCTGGTGAGCGTACCGCGGTCGGCGGAGATCTTCTCGGCGGAACTGCTGTCCACGAAGGCATGCCCGCGCTCGATCATGTGCTCGGCGATCTCGTACAGCCGCGGAAAATAGTCCGAGGCATGCGTCACAAGCGGGGTGTCGAAGCCCAGCCAGTTCACGTCGGCCCGTATGGCGTCCACGAAGGCCTGTTCCTCGGCGATGGGGTTGGTGTCGTCGTAGCGCAGGTAGCAGGAACCACCGTGTTCGGCGGCGACGCCGAAGTTCAGGCAAATGGACTTGGCGTGCCCGATGTGGAGGAAGCCGTTCGGCTCGGGCGGAAAGCGCGTGACCACGCCCGAGTGCTTGCCGGACGCCAGGTCGGCGGCGACGATCCGCCGGATAAAGTCGTCAGCCGCCATTCGCTACAACCGAACGAGCGCACACAGCTGGGGTCAGGCGCCGGGGGCGTAGTCGCTGACGACGTCGCGGCGGTGGTAGACGGGGCACAGGAACCGGCCAACGGACCGCAGGCGGGTCAGCCAGCGGAACGCCGCCCCGTTCTTGCGGTTCGACAGCACCTTTTCCACCAGCCACGGCGTGACGCGCTCCACCCTGTCGCCCAGGATGTTGTAGATCTTGCGGGCCTGCGCCGCGCGCTCGGTATCGCGCCCGCCAGCCAGCATCGACATGTCGGTAATCACGATGCCGGGGCTCAGCGCGCCCACGATCACGTTGCTGCCGCGCACCTCCTTGGCCAGCGACTGCGCCATATAGCTGATCGCGCGCTTGGTGGAGCCGTACGGCGTGAGTCCCGGCGCGGTCATGCCGTTGCTGCCGAAGCCTTCGAACACGTACACGGCTCCGCCGTTTTCCTGCTCCCGCATGCCGTCGATCGCGACCCGGCAGCCGTTGAAGGAGCCGGTCAGGTTCGTGTTCACGACTTCCGCCATTTCTTCGGGCCGCAGGTCATTCACGTTGGCGCGGCGATTGCTGATGCCGGCGTTGTTGATCCAGATGTCGACGGCGCCGAAACGCATCACAGCCGCGTCCCACAGGGCCTGCACGCTGGCGTAGTCGCTCACGTCGCAGCCCCTGCCGAGCACCTCGCCGTGTTCGGCCAGTTCGGCGGCGGCAGCGGCGGCGCTGTCCTCGCTGCGCCCGCACACGACCACCCGGTGGCCGCGCTTGAGGAACTCGCGCGCCATGCCCTTGCCGATGCCGCGCGTGCCGCCGGTAACCACAACTGTCTTCGCCTCTGCCATAGTCGCCCCCAAGCGATGCCGGAAAGGCGGCTAATCTATCACGCCGCCAATGCTCCGCTGCCAATGCATTGCATTGACGGGAATCGTCGCCGAAGCCTAAACTTCCAGACTTCAGCAAGCCGGCAATAGAGCGAATGCCGGCAAACGTTCAGACCCCGGAGTTGCGAATGAACACGAACCCTGTGAGACAACTGATTTTCTGCGTGCTCGGCATGGTGCTTCTGTCGCCGGTTGCGCCTGCGCAGGACGCGATCGAGGAGATCATCGTGACCGCCCGGCAGCGCGAGGAAACGCTGCGCGACGTGCCCGGCACGGTGCGGGTCCTGACCTCGGAGGACATCGAGCGCTCGGGCATTCAGCGCGCCGAGGACTTCGTGTACATGACGCCCGGCGTTTCGATCGTGGATACGGCGGAGGTCGGCGACACGCAGGTGAACATTCGCGGTATCAACGGCGCACGCGATGCCGAGAACTCCTATGCGCTGATCGTCGACGGCGTGCTGATGACCAATCCGGCGGCGCTGAACCGCGAGTACGCGAACCTTAGCCAGATCGAAATACTCAAGGGGCCGCAGGGCGCGCTGTACGGACGCAACGCCGCGGCCGGCGCCATCATCATCACCACCGACAAGCCCGGCGGCGATACCGGCGGCTACCTCAAGGTGAGCGGCGCGGGCGACAGCACCTGGCTGTACTCCGGCGCCGTGGAGAGCGCCCTGGCCGAAGGCGTCAACTTCCGCGTGCAGGGCGATTACCGCACGACCGACGGCTTCTACGAGAACACCTATCTCGACCGCGACGACATCGTCGACGACTATCGCGGCTACAACCTCAACGCGCGGCTCACCTGGGACCAGTCCGACGACACGAGCTGGGACTTCAAGTTCCGTTACGGCGAGGTTGACGCGGCCTCGATCACCTTCAACGCCGCTTTTCACCTGCCGCTGTTCGCGCAGCTGTTCGGCATGCCGCAGTTCTTCGAGGACGTCAACGACCACGAGTTCGCGTTCCAGACCAACATCGATCCGGGCAACGAGCAGGAGGCCACGGAGTTCTCCGCGCGCGTGGACCATGCACTGGGCTGGGCGGACATGCGCGCCTGGTTCCTGTTCAGCAAGATCGACAACAACCTGAGCGCCGACGGCACCAGCGGCGCCTTCGGTTTCTTCAACGCCAACCAGCACTGCCTGAATTCGGTGACGGAGGCGTTCAACGCCGGGGTGCGGCTGCCCGCCCCCACCTACCTGGGGCCCGACCCCAACTTCCCGGTGTCGCTGCTGGGACCCTACACGCCCATCGCCTGCGACGGCACCCAGTACCAGGAACGCAAGCAGACCGACTTCAGCCTCGAGGTGCGGCTGAACTCCACCGGCGACGGACCCCTGACCTGGCTGGCCGGCGCCTATTTCCTCGACATCGAGCGCGAGGTGGGCGTCAATACCGGACTGGACCTGGGCAACGGCATCACCCAGGAACTGTACGTGCCGCAGAGCGGCAACAACCCGACCGAGCAACTCGTTCACGACCGCTTCAACAATCGTGTGCTTGCGGCTTTCGGCGAAATCTCCTACGAAATGACCGAAACCACCGAAGTCTCGCTGGCGCTGCGCTTCGACAACGAACGGCGTGAGGTGGAGAACCTGGTTCCGATCAACGCCCTGTCCCAGTACATCGACTGCGACGGTCCACCCTACACCGGCAACGCGCCGATCAACCCCGGCCTTTGCCCCGGCGTGAACCCGGCCGGTTCGATCGCGCCCAAGTCCCGCACATTCAGCCAGTTCCAGCCGAAGCTCTCGATCACCTGGGACGTGACCGAGGACTGGACCGTGTTCGCCAGCGGCGGCGTGGGCTTCAAGAGCGGCGGTTTCAACAACCAGGGCGCCAAGGCCACCGTGGACATCTTCATCAACGGCCTGATCAACAACGTGTTCCTGGCGGCCGTTGGCGCGCCGCCGCAGGTGCCCGTGGGAATCACCGACGACGTGGACAAGGAAACTTCCGTTTCGCTGGAAGTGGGCATCAAGGGCAATCTGCTGGACGACCGCCTGAGGCTGGAAGCCACGGCCTTCAACGTGCAGGTGGACGACATGCAGTTCTTCGAGTTCCTGGTGGGCCCCTTCGGCCTGCTGCGGCTGAACGGCAACCTCGATGAAGTGAGCCTGCAGGGCGCCGAAGTGGGCGCCACCTGGGCGGTGACGGACATCCTCGACGTCTACGCGGGCTGGGGCTACGTGGACAGCGAGATCGAAGCCAACAGCGTGCGTCCCGATACGGTCGGCAACAAGTCGCCGTACACGCCCGACTGGACGGCCAGCGCCGGCGCCCGCGTGGTCATGCCGCTGACCGGCGACTGGCGGTTCGCGGCCTCGGCGGACGTGTCAGCCGTGGGCGAGACCTGGTTCCACGTGGTCCAGGACCAGCAGCGCGCGACATTGTTCAACGGCGTGGCCAGCGACTTCACGCCCACCCGGCGCGACAGCTACACGGTGCTGAACCTGCGCGTGGGCGTGGAGAACGACCGGCTGTCGGCCGTTGTGTTCGCCAAGAACGCGACCGAGGAGGTCTATCTCGAAGAAGTGATCCCGGCGCCCGAGTTCGGCGGCACGTTCATCCACCCGGCCGACCTCCGCCGTATAGGCATCGAGTTCACCGCCCGCTTCTGAGGGAACCCGGGCAGGAGGGCGTCGTACCTTTCCTCCCGGGAAACGAGGACGTTCCGTCCTCTAAAAACCTCGGGAGGAAAGGTACGACGCCCTCCTGCCCTACGGGGTTTTTTGAAGGACGGAACGGCGGATGTCGATTGAAGGGACGGAGGGTGTTTCGTCCCTCCAACCGAGGTTTTTAGAGGACGGAACGTCCTCGTTTCCCGGGTGGAGGGACGAAACACCCTCCGTCCCGACGCCAGCTTCAGGTGCGTTGCGCTGACCAGGCGGCGACGATGTCGGCGGCGGGGGCCGACCAGATGCCCGTCTGCTCCGAAATGTGCTTCAACGCGGATTCGAGGGCGCCGATGCGGTGCGGCTGACCCATCATCCAGGGGTGGACGGACAGGGCGAGCAGCCTCCCGTGACCGGTGCTCTCGGCCTCCGCCAGCAGGTAATCGCAGGCGTCCTTCACCTGGTCGGCGTACTCCCATTCCGAGTGCAGGTTGTTCTGGATGATGAACTGGTCGTCGAGTTCCAGCGACAGTGGCAGCGCAACCAACTCGCCATGCCGGGTGGTGAACGGGTAGGGCATGTCGTCGTTGATCCAGTCGCCCATGTAGCGTATGCCCGACTCGGCCAGCAGGTCCGGCGTATTGCCGCTTTGCGAACGCGCCGGGCTCAGCCAGCCCGTGACGGGTCGGTCCACGGCCGCGCGCAGGGTCGCAAGCGAGCGGTCGATCAACTCCCGCTCGTCTTCGATGACCATCTCGCCGTGATGCAGGGTGTCCATGTGCCATGAACCCGCGAGTATCTCGTTGCCGCGCCGGTTCAGGCGCTCAAGCAACTGCGGATAACGCTCGGCGATGGCCGCGTTGACCGAAAACGTCGGTGTAATGCCAGCTTCGTCCAAAGCTTCGAGGCAGCGGAACAGACCCACCCGGTTGCCGTAATCGCGCAGCGTGTAGTGGCGCAGGTCGGGGTACGGCGTGCTCATGCCGCCCGGCGGCCGGAACGGCTTGCCGCTCTGGTTCAGCGGGAAGAACTGCACCGCCAGGTTCACCCAAAGCGCCACCCGCGCGCCGTTCGGCCATGCGACCGGCGCGCGCTCGGACAGCATCGACCACTCGTAGCGGTCGTGGTCCATGCCGTAGCGGCGGCGTCTGTACTTCAGATAGGCCGGGTCAAGCGCCATTACCGCCGTCCCCCGAGTCTCCCCCGCCCCACTTCGCGACGGCCTGGTCGTAATAGTGCTCCACGAAGTACTCGGCAATTTCCCGGCCCGTGGTCACCCAGACGTCCGGGTGCCCGGTGATATAGGCCAGCGCATCCTCGAACGCGCGTATCCGGTGCGGGTGCGACACCTGGTAGGCGTGCAGCGGCACGCACATGACCGTTCCGCCCTGTTCGCCTTCCCGGAAGAGCCGGTCGAAGGCCTGCTTGATCATCGCTCCGTAACGCCTTGGCTCGATGCGGTTGACGACATAGACAATGGTGTCGTTCAGTTCCAGCGAGTAGGGCACGGACACGAACGGCTTGCCGGAGCGCACCTTAACGGGCGTCGGCTGGTCGTCATGAAACAGGTCGCAGGTATAGAGCCCGCCGGCCTCGCTGAACAGGTCCAGCGTACGCTCGGTGTGCGTGAGGGCCGAGGCCAGGTAGCCGGCGCACCGCTGCCCGGTGTGTTTGGCGATCGTGCGCACCGAGTCCTCGATCATCGCGCGTTCCTGGGCCTCGTCCATGCCGTAGGCGTAGCGGGTGTTGTAGATGCCGTGGCTGAAGAACTCCCAGTCGCGCTCCCGGCACATGTCGATGATCTCGGGATGATGCTCGCAAAGCGCCACCGACAGGCTCACCGAACCGCGTACGCCATGGCGGTCGAGCACTTCCATCATCCGCACGTGGCCTACCCGGTTGCCGTAGTCCCGTGTTCCGAAGCCCTGGATATCGGGGGTCGGGCGCGGCCAGGCCTTGCGTATCGGGTTGAGCGGCGGATCCAGTTCGTAGAACTCGACGTTGGGCGCTACCCAGAAGGCGACCCTGGCGCCGCCCGGCCAGCGGATCGGCAGGCGCTCGTCCCAGGCGCGGTAGTCGTAAAGCGCTGGATCTTCCCGCACGGAGAATCCCTAGAAGTCTACGCCTCGCGCCCGGCGAATCGGCGCGCAGCCGGGATGGTTCTCCAGCCAGTCGGCCACCGCGGCGAAGGGCTCCACGTCTGCATACTTGAGCATGATGTCGCAGAGGTTGGCGAAGTGCGGGATCTCGTGCTTGTCGGCGACGCACTCCTCCGGGACGATCGTCCGGTAGCCGTGCGAGAGCGAGGAAACCGCCGTGGCGCGCACGCAACCGGAGGTACTCCCGCCGGTGAGGATCACCGTGTCTACCTTGTGCCAGACCAGGAGCGAGGGAATCAGGCTGTCGTGGAAGACGCTGGCCATGCGCTTGTTGACCACGGCGTCGCGTTCCCGGTCCACGATCAATCGCGGGTCGAGTTCGGCGCGGGCGCCGCCCTCCTTTATGTTCTGAAGGGAGTTCTCGGTGTCGGTGCGCGTTCCCCAGACGCCGGCGTCGTCAGCGTTGCCCATGTAGGCGACGTAGGTCCAGATCACCGGCATGTTCCTGTCGCGCGCCAAAGCCGACAGGCGGTTGACGTAGTCGATCTGGTCGGGGTTCGTCTGGTAGGCCGTGGGAAAGCTGTCGATGTCCGTATAGGCGCGCTGCAGATCAATGTTGATCAAGGCCGCCTTTTCCCCAAAACCGAAACGCGCCCGGTTGGGGTTGGACTTGACCTCTTCCCAATATTGGCGCGGCGTCAGACTGGAGGTTTGCATCTGTGGCATGGGCGCACCTGAGCAATGACTTCAACGTAGCTAAAGCCCATGTTATTCCATCAAAGGCAACGACCGAAGGCGTCGCGGGGCGCAGGTATTATAGGTTCGGGGAGTGTGCGGACGTCCTGCTGGGCTACACTAGCGCGCCCGCCCGGAAAGGGGATGACTCCGCAATGAAAAGACGCAAAGGCTATGCCGATGGGCCGTTCGGCCAGATCCACTACCAGGAGGCCGGGAGCGGCGAGCCGCTGCTGCTGCTCCACCAGTCGCCGAGCTCCTCGGAGATGTTCGAGGCCGCCTATCAGCCGCTGGCGGAGCGCGGAATACGCGCGATCGGGGTCGATACGCCTGGATTCGGCCAGTCCCACGTCCCCGACGAGCAGCCCTGGATTCCGGATTACGCAAACGCCATTCGCAGCGTGATCGATCACCTCGGACTCGAACGCACGGCCGTGCTGGGCCACCACACGGGCGCGTCGATCGCCGCCGAACTGGCGGTGATGGAGCCGGAGCGCGTCACGCGAGTGGTGCTGAACGGCGCGCCGCTGCTGACCCGCGAGGAGCAGGACAAGTGGAAGCAGGCGACCGGCAAGCGCGTCGAATCCGGGCCGAAGGCCGACGGCAGCCACCTCATGGACATGTGGAACCGGCGCGTGCACTTCACGCCGGGCTGGACCAACCTGCGCGCCATGCACTGGGGCGTGGTGCAGATGCTCATCGCCGGCGAAACCGCCCGCTACGGCCATGCCGCCGCTTTCGCCCACGACCTCTCCGAGCCCTTGCGCAAGATGACCCAGCCAACCCTGGTGTTCACCAATACCGGCGACGACATTTACGAGGTCTGCAAGCGCGTAAACAAGCTGAGGCCCGACTTCGAGTACGCCGAGCTGGAAGGCGGCACTCACGACATCATTGACGAACAGCCCGGGGAATGGACCCGCATCGTGGCTGATTTCGTTCTGAAGGACTAGTGTCGTGACACGACACCGGAGGAACCAGCCATGACCGATACCCTGGGATGGCGAATGAAGTTCGGCGTGGTGGCGCCGTCCACCAACACCAGCGTGCAGCCGGAATACGACGACATGCGCCCGCGCGGCGTGACCAATCACTTTTCGCGCGCCTGGATTCCGGACGACCCCGTGAACAACGACGAGGAGTTTCTGCAGCTCATGGAGAACATCCGCGCGGAGACCGAAACCGCTGTGGACCGCGTCATGACCTGCAGTCCGGACTACGTCGTGATGGGCATGTCGGCCGAGACCTTCTGGGAGGGCGTGCTCGGCGCCGAACAACTCAAGAAGAACCTCGAGGAGCGGGCCGGGGTGTCGGTGGGGCTTGGCTCGCACGCCTGCCGCGACGCCATCGCCTGCTACGGCGACATCAAGCGGATCGGCGTGATCACCCCGTACATGCCGGTGGGAGACAAGGAAGTGCGCAGCTTCTTCGAGGGCTGCGGCTTCGAGGTGGTCCACCTGGTGGGGCTGAAGAGCAAGAGCCCGATGCTGATCGC
Organism: Gammaproteobacteria bacterium; assembly: GCA_009838035.1. Taxonomy (NCBI): domain Bacteria; kingdom Pseudomonadati; phylum Pseudomonadota; class Gammaproteobacteria; species Gammaproteobacteria bacterium. Next base: position 26,311 of record VXSK01000026.1, on the reverse strand, counting down.
GCACGAGACCCCGGCCACGCTGCGGCGTTCGGTGCACGAGGTCAACGACGACTCGGTGGAACTGATCATCCAGGTGGGCACCAACCTGGCGTTCGCGCATATCGCGCCGGAGGCCGAGAACTGGCTGGACAAGCCGGTGCTGGCGATCAATACCTGCACCTACTGGCACGCGTTGCGGGAGAACGGGATCGACGACAAGGTCTACGGCTTCGGCTCCCTGCTCGCCGAACACTAGTACCCAGGTGGAATACGACTACACGCCGATCACGCAGCGGCCGCGGCTTCAGTGGCCGGACGGCAAGCGCGTCGCGCTGCTGATCACGTTCAATCTCGAGACCTGGGACCTCGTCAAGGACACCGACGCGCCCTACTACGCCGGCGGGCCGCCGGTCCTTCCCGATGCGCTGCCGGGCCGGGTGGCGGATTTTCCGAACTACACCTGGCGCGAATACGGCCAGCGGGTCGGCATCTGGCGGCAGTTCGAACTGTTCGACGAGCTGGGCGTCACGCCGGGCTGCACGCTCAATGCCGTGACCTGCGAGCGGCGCCTGCCGATGGTGGAGGCCGCCATGGAGCGCGGCTGCGAACTGATCGCGCACAACTACGAGCAGGGCGAACTGCTGACGGACTTTTCCGGCGACGAGGAGCGCGAGCGCCAGGTGATCCAGCGCACGCTGGACATCTACGAGCGCACGGTGGGGCGCAAGGCGCGCGGCTGGCTGTCCTCTTCGCTGCGCGGCACGCTGGCCACACCGGGGATCCTGGCCGAGGCCGGGTTGCTGTTCTACTGCGACCTGATGAACGACGATCAGCCGTACCTGATCCGGACCCCGCACGGCAACATCGTGTCCACCCCGTATTCCAATGAAATCAACGACTTCACGATCCTCACGCGGCGCGGCCACACGACCGACGAATTCCGCGACATCCTGATCGACGAGCTCGACGAGCTGTACCGGGAAGGCGCGACGCAGGCGCGCATGATGAACGTGGGGCTGCATCCGCACGTTTCCGGGCGCGCCTACCGGATGCGCGCGCTGCGCGAGTTCATCGAGCACGCCAAGTCGCTGCCGGGCGTGTGGTGGACGACGCGCGAGGAGATCGCCGAGTGGTACCTGAAGCAACTGTGAACGGCGGCAGGCTACTGGAAGGCAAGACCGCCGTCGTGACCGGCGCGGCGAACGGAATCGGCCGGGCCTGCGCGCTGGCCTTCGCGCAACAGGGCGCGGATGTGGCGCTGGCGGACATAGACCGGGAGGGCTGCGAGCAGGCGGCGCGCGAGATCGCCGCGGAAACGGGCGTCACGACCCTGGCGCACCATTGCGACGTGGGCGACGACGAGCAGTGCGAGGGCCTGATCGCCACCACGGCGGACCACTTCGACGGCCTGGACATCCTGCTGAGCAATGCCGGCATCCTGGCCCCCGGCGACGTGCTGACGGTCAGCCGCGAGAAGTTCGACCGCGTGCACCGCGTCAACCTGCGCGCCGGGTTCGTGCTGGGACAGCTCGCGGCCCGCGAAATGGTCAGGCGCAAGAGCCAGGGCAGCATCCTCTACATGTCGTCGGTCAACGAACGGCTGGCGATACCCAACCAGCTCGCCTACGTCGTGTCCAAGGGCGGCCTCTCGCAGTTGACCCGCGTCATGGCCCTGGGCCTGGCCACGCACGGCATACGGGTCAACGCCATCGGCCCCGGCTCGATCGAGACCGACATCCTCAAGTCGGTCATGAGCGACGAGAACGCGCGTCGCATGATCCTTTCGCGCACGCCCCTGGGCCGCCTGGGTCAACCGGAGGAAATCGCCTCGGTCGCGGTGTTCCTGGCCAGCGACATGGCCTCCTACATCACCGGCCAGACCCTCTTCGCCGACGGCGGCCGCCTCCCGCTGAACTACACCGTCCCCGTCTAGCCCCGCATACCCGGGGAGGCGCAGAACTCCTGGTAGTCGATGTAGCCGGGAAACTCCACGCCGTCGGCGCAATAGCGGCATTCCGGGTTGCGGGCCTGCCTGAATTCGGTGAAGCGCGCGGACAGGGCGTCGTAGTGCAGCAGCCGGCCCACGAGCAGGTCGCCGGCGCCGAGCAGGATCTTGATCGCTTCCACCGCTTCCAGCAGCCCCACCACGCCCGGCAGCACGCCCATCACGCCCGCCTCCGCGCACGACGGCGCCAGTTCGGGCGGCGGCGGCTCCGGGTAAAGGCAGCGGTAGCAGGGGCCCGGCGCATCCTCGCGGGCGGGCCATAGCACCGTCACCTGACCCTCGAAGCGGAACACCGATCCGTGCACGTTGGGAATCCCTTGCTTGACGCAAGCGTCGTTGACCAGGTAGCGGGTGGCGAAGTTGTCGGAACCGTCCACCACGACGTCGTAGCCCTCGAACACTTCCTCGACGTTGGCGCTGTCCAGGCGCAGCCGGTGCTCCACCACGTTGACGGCCGGATTCAACGCCAGCACCGCCTCGCGCGCCGAGGCCGTCTTGGACATGCCCACGCGCTCGTCGGAATGCAGGATCTGACGCTGCAGGTTGCTGCGGTCCACCACGTCGTGATCGACGATGCCGAGCGTGCCGACGCCGGCCGCTGCCAGGTACAGCGCCGCCGGCGAGCCGATACCGCCGGCGCCGATCAACAGCACGCGGCCTTCCAGCAATTCCAACTGGCCGGCCTCGCCCACTTCCGGCATCACCAGGTGGCGCGAATAGCGCTCGCGCGCGTCGGCGTTGAGCATTTTCGGGATCTCGAACGGCAGGCCCTCGTCCTTCCAGCCGTTGAATCCGCCGGCCAGCGAACGCACGTCGCGGTAGCCCATGCGCCTTAAATCATCGGCTGCGAACAGCGATCGCTGGCCGCTTGCGCAGGTGACCACCAGCGTGCGGTCCAGGTCCGGGATCGCTTCCTCGATTCTCAGTTCCAGGTAGCCGCGGTCCAGCCTGAGCGCGCCGCCGGGGCTGCCCTGGGCGACTTCGGCCGCATCGCGCACGTCGATCAGCGCCGCGCCGGACCGCTGCAGGTCCAACGCCTCACGCGGGCTGACTTCCGGAACCTTGCTCCGGATCTCGGCCAGCCGGCGGTCCCGGGCCTTCATATTGCGCCGCCCGCGACCGCGGGCAGGATCGAGAGGATGCCGCCCGCGCAGGCCCCCACCAGGACGCCAGAGGTCTCGTACGGGTGTCCGTCGGCGGCCATCGCCGCCGACTCCTCCCGCGGCGGGCCGGGCAGACTGATCCTGTTCATCCGGAAATGCGTGGCGGCTGAATCGGACCGCGCATTTTACTATTCGCGTATGCGGATAAAATTCGCCGTTTTGCGGGCGTTCGCCCGAAGTTTGGGACAGACCTTATGAATTACGTGTACAGCGCCATCGCCGCCGGGGCATTGGCGATTCTCTACGGGCTTGTGAGCACGCGCTGGGTGCTGAAGCTGGATGCGGGCAACGAGCGAATGCAGGAAATCGCCTCGGCGGTGCAGGTGGGCGCCAAGGCCTATCTGAACCGGCAGTACACGACCGTGGGCATTGTGGGCCTGGTGATGCTGGTCATTCTCTGGTGGGCGCTCGACTGGGCGGTGGCCGGCGGGTTTTTCCTCGGCGCGGTGTTTTCCGGCGCGGCCGGCTATATCGGCATGAACGTTTCGGTGCGGGCCAATTCGCGCACCGCCCAGGCCGCCCATAACGGAATGAACGCCGCGCTGGCGGTGGCCTTCCGCGGCGGGGCGATTACCGGAATGCTGGTCGTGGGACTGGCCCTGCTGGGCGTGGCCGGCTACTACCTGGTGCTGGACCGGATGGGCATGGACACGGGTGACGTGCTGCACGCGCTGGTGGGGCTGGCCTTCGGCGGCTCGCTGATCTCGATCTTCGCGCGCTTGGGCGGCGGCATCTTCACCAAGGGCGCGGACGTGGGCGCCGACCTGGTCGGCAAGGTCGAGGCCGGCATTCCCGAAGACGATCCGCGCAACCCGGCGGTGATCGCCGACAACGTGGGCGACAACGTGGGCGACTGCGCCGGAATGGCCGCCGACCTGTTCGAGACCTACGCCGTCACGGTGATCGCCACGATGCTGCTGGGCTACCTGACTATTGAGCAGGCGCCCGACGTCGCGGTGCTTTATCCGATGGCGATCGGCGCCGTTTCGATCGTCGCGTCGATCATCGGCACCTTCGTGGTGCGCGCCGGCAAGGGCCAGTCTGTCATGCCCGCGCTCTACAAGGGCGTGATCCTGGCCGCCGTGCTCGCCGCGATCGGGATCTGGTTCCTCACGCAACGGATGTGGGCCGACGCCGGCGACGAACTCCCGTTCGATCTTTTCCTCTCGGCGCTGATCGGCCTGGTGCTGACCGGCGTGATCATGTTCATCACCGACTACTACACCGGCACGCAGTTCTCGCCGGTGCGCAAGCTGGCCCAGGCCTCATCGACCGGCCACGCCACCAACATCATCGCCGGGCTGGGCCTGTCGATGAAGGCCACCGCGCTGCCGGTCCTGGCGGTGTGCCTGAGCATCCTCGTTACCTTCCAGCTCGCCGGCCTCTACGGCATCGCGATCGCGGCCACGGCCATGTTGTCGATGACCGGGATGATCGTGGCGCTGGACGCCTTCGGCCCGATCACGGACAACGCCGGCGGCATCGCGGAAATGGCCGAAATGCCCGAGGAGATCCGCAACATCACCGACCCCCTGGACGCCGTCGGCAACACGACCAAGGCGGTCACCAAGGGCTACGCGATCGGCTCCGCCGGACTCGCGGCGCTGGTGCTGTTCGCGGACTACACCCACGCCCTGCTGGCGGCGGGCAAGAGCATCGTGTTCCGCCTCGACGATCCGGCCGTGATCATCGGCCTGTTCATCGGCGGCCTGATCCCGTACCTGTTCGGCGCGCTGGCCATGGAAGCCGTGGGACGCGCCGCCGGCAGCGTGGTCCAGGAAGTGCGCCGCCAGTTCCGGGAGATCGCGGGGATCATGGAAGGCACGGCCAAGCCGGACTACGGGCGCGCCGTGGACCTGCTTACCCGCTCGGCGATCCGCGAGATGATCGTGCCCTCGCTGCTGCCGGTGCTGGCGCCGGTGGTCCTGGTGCTGGTGATCGGCTGGCTGATGCCCGAAGAAGGCGCGGGCGCGAGGGCGCTGGGAGGCATGCTGATCGGCTCGATCGTGACCGGTCTGTTCGTCGCGATCTCGATGACCACCGGAGGCGGCGCCTGGGACAACGCCAAGAAATACGTGGAGGACGGCGCGCTGGGCGGCAAGGGCTCCGAAGCCCACCACGCCGCGGTGACCGGCGATACCGTCGGCGACCCCTACAAGGACACCGCCGGCCCCGCCATCAACCCCCTGATCAAGATCGTCAACATCGTCGCCCTCCTCATCGCCCCCCTCCTCTGACTACACTATGGAGATGGACGTCAGGGAGAGGATGATACGCGGCCAGGTGCGCTGCTGGAGCGTGCTGGACGAGCGGGTGCTGGCCGTATTCCGCGACCTGCGGCGCGAGGACTTCGTGCCGGAGCAGTACCGCGCCATGGCCTACGCCGACCTGGCGCTGCCGCTGCCCGGCGGCCAGGAAATGATGACGCCGTCCGTGGAGGGCCGGATCCTCCAGGCGCTCGACCTCAAGTCCGCCGACCGCGTGCTGGAGGTGGGCACAGGCAGTGGCTGGCTTGCCGCCTGCCTGGCGCAATTGGCCGGCGAGGTGCACAGCCTCGAGATTTCCCCCGAGCTGCACGCCGGCGCAACGGAAAAGCTCTCGACACTGGCGAACGTGAAAGCCATCTGCGCCGATGCCTTCGAGTGGAAGCCCGAAACCGCCTACGACGCCATAGTCCTCACCGGCTCGATGCCGCAGTACGACGACCGCTTCGAACAATGGCTGGCCAAGGGCGGCCGGCTGTTCTGCATCGTGGGCCGGCAGCCGATCATGGAAGCGCTGCTCGTCACTTCCGGCGAGTCCCGAATCGAGGAATCCCTGTTTGAAACCGTAACCACTCCGCTTGCGAACGCTCCACAACCCGATCCCTTCCGGTTTTAGATCGGCAGCGGCAAGAGGGTAGAATCCACACGTTCATGTCGGCGGCCCTTCCCATATGAAGAAGTTCATCCTGCTCGCCGCGCTCGCGGCCCTGACCGGCGTGCCCCTTCCGGGATCGTCGGACAACCTGCTTGAGGTATATGAAAAGGCGCGCATGAGCGATCCGCTGCTGCGCGAGGCTGAGGCCCGCCTGATGGCTTCCCGGGAGGTCCGGTCGCAGGCCCGCAGCGTTCTTTTCCCGGAAATCGACGCAAACGCCGATTACTCCCGCCAGGACAGCCGCGCAACCCTTCTGTTCTACGCGCCCACGCCGACCGGCGAATTCGCCCCGATCATCGAATCCAGCACGACCGACGCCACGTCCACCGCATGGGGATTCACGCTGCGCCAGACCATATTCGACTGGGCCGCCGTCGTTGCCCTGGGCGCTTCGAACGACGTGCTGGCGCAGGGCGAAGCGGACTTCGAAGCCGCACTGCAGGAGTCCATGCTGCGCACCGCGCAGGCCTATTTCGCGGTGCTGGGCGCGCAGGACGAGCTGACCTCGCAGAGCGCCAACCGCACCGCCATCGCCCGCCAGCTTGAACAGGCGCAGAAGCGTTTCGAAGTGGGCCTTATCGCGATCACCGACGTGCAGGAAGCGCAGGCCGCGCATGACCAGGCGGTAGCCGCCGAGATCGCCGCCAAGCGGTCCCTGGCCACCTCCGAGGAACAGTTGCGGGAAATCGTGGGATCGCCCATGCCGGTGGCCAGTCTGACCCGGCCGGGCGAAGGCATGCCGCTGCCGCTGCCTTCACCCAACGTGGAGCAGTCGTGGATCGACACCGCGCTGCAGCAGAATCCCAGCCTGATCTCGGCGCGCATGGCGGCGTCCATCGCCGATGCGGAGGTCAGGCTGCGCCGCTCCGATTACCTGCCCACGCTGGAAATCGTCGCGAATCTGAACGGCAGCAGCGGCGACCGCGAGCGGGTCTTCCGCGGCATGGGGGCCGACTATCGCGACAGCTTCCGCAGCGACTCCATCCGGCTGCAGCTTTCTGTGCCGATTTTCGACGGCTTCAACAGGAACTCCCGGGTCCGCGAAGCCAGATATCTGCACCGCGCCTCCACCGAGCGCCTCGAGGGCGTGGAGCGGGGGGTCGTGCGCCAGACCCGTGACGCCTTCCTGGGCGTCAGTTCGGAAATTTCGCGGGTCAATGCGCTGCGCCAGGCCGTCGCATCCAGCCAGACCGCGCTGCGGGCCACCGAGGCCGGCTACGAGATCGGCACGCGCACCATCGTGGACGTGCTCGATGCGCGCCGTAACCTGGTTCAGGCCGAGACCAATTACGCACGCAGCCGCTACGACTTCATCATCAACGTGCTCAGCCTGAAGAGCGCCGCGGGCATCCTCACCGAGGAGGACCTGGCCGAAGTCAGCCGCTGGATGGAGCAGGCCGAGCCGGAAGAAGCGGCTCAATAAGAGCGAGCGTCTCCTCCAGCACGTTTTCCCCCGCCGCCAGGCAGTTCCTGGCCGCCTCTCCCGCGCTGCGCTGCGCAAGTTCGCTGTCCAGAAGGCGGGCCAGCCGCCCGGCCAGTTCCCGCGCGTCATGCACGCTGAACAGCGCGCCGGCCCCGCTCAGCAGACGGGCCGTGTCCCGCGTCTGAAACAGGTGCGGCCCGGCCAGGACCGGCAGGCCGAATGCGGCCGGCTCCAGCAGGTTATGTCCGCCCACCTTCGCGATGCTGCCGCCCACGAAGGCCACGTCGGCAGCGGCGTAAAAGGCGTTCATCTCGCCCAGCGTATCCAGCAGGAACACCTGGGCGCCGGGCGGAGGGAAACCGTCGCCGGAGCGGACCCCGATCTTCAGGCCGCTCTGCCTGAGCAGTGCGCGCACGGCCGCGAAGCGCTCGCGATGGCGCGGCGCGATGATCAGCAGCGCGTCTTCCCGCCCGGCCAGCACCTGGCGGTGCGCTTCCAGGGCCACGTTCTCCTCCGGTTCGTGGGTGCTGGCCGCAATCCACACGGGCCGGTGCGGGCCGATCGCGCGGCGGATTTCCGCGCCGCGCTCGAGCACGCCGGCTTCCGGCCGGAAATGAAACTTGAGGTTGCCGGTCACCCGCACGTCCAGGCCGTCGGGACCGAGTTCCGCAAAGCGCCGCGCGTCCTCATCGCTTTGCGCGCCGACCACCCGCACCGCCCGCAAGGCTGCCGATGCGAGCCCGTGCACGCGCCGGTAGCGGGCATGGGAACGCTCCGATAGGCGGGCGCTGACGATGGCCAGCGGCACGCCTGCGGACCGGCAGGCCGCGTACAGTCCGGGCCAGATCTCGGTTTCCAGGATGACGCCCAGGGCGGGACGCGCGGCGCGCAGGAAGCGCCGGTTCGCGATGCCCAGGTCCAGCGGCAGGAAGCAGTGTGACTGCGACTCGCGCAGGCGGCCCTGAATCGCGGCCGAACCGGCCGGCGTGAAGGCCGTAAGCAGCATGGGCAGGTCGGGGCGGCGGGCGCGCAGTTCCCCGGCGACGACCGAAAGTGCGCCGGCCTCGCCGAGCGACGAGCCGTGCAGCCACACGCCTCCCGGCGGAAGCTGCGGAGTCCTGATGGCCCAGCGTTCGGACAGGCGGCGGCGCCAGCCCGAATCGCGCGCCGAGCGCGCCAGCATGTAACCGCACATCGCGGGCGCCGCAATCCACGACAGCGCCCCATAAGCCCCCAACACCACCTTGTCACGCAAGGCCATGAACGTTATTCGGAGATGCGATCGAGGAGGCGGGAGGTGGAGAGGCCGTCGTGGTAGCGGAGGATGGCGATGCGGCCGCCGAGGTGCTTTACGGCATCGGCGCCGGCGATTTCTTCGGGCTTGTAGTCGCCGCCCTTGGCCAGCACGAGCGGGCCGACCTCCTTGATCAGCGCGGCCGGCGTGTCTTCGCCGAAGGGCACGACCCAGTCCACGCTGCCCAGCGCGGCCAGCACCGCCATGCGCTGATCGAGAGGCACGAGCGGGCGCGATCCGCCTTTAAGCCTGCGCACCGATTCATCGTCGTTGACCGCGACCATCAGACGGTCGCCCAGCGCGCGCGCTTCGGCCAGGCAGGCGGTATGACCGGCGTGCAGCAGGTCGAAGCAGCCGTTGGTCATGACCAGGGTCCTGCCCGAGTCGCGCAGCCGCCGGCCGATGGCCGCGGCCTGTGCGGCATCGATGATTGCGGATTCGGCCGCGGCCGGCTCGCGAAGCTCTTCGGCGAGGTCGCGCAGACGAATCGGCGCCACGCCCACGCGGCGCACCACCACGCCGGCGGCAACATTGGCCAGGTGCGCCGAATCCTCCAGTTCCGCGCCGACCGCGAGACCGGCGGCCAGCACCGCCGTCACGGTGTCGCCGGCGCCGGTGACGTCGTAAACCTCCCTGGTGCGCGCGGGCATGTGACGGGTAGGCCCGGCGGCGGGCGCTGCCAGCAGGCCCTGTTCGCCCAGCGTAACCACCATGCTGCCGATCTCGAGCAGCGAGCACACCCGCTGCGCCCGCGAGGCCATCTCCTCCGGCGTCTCCCCCGATCCGCCCAGGGCCGCCTCGAACTCGGCGCGGTTCGGCGTCAGCAGGCTGGCCCCGCGATAGGTTCCGAAATCGGTGGACTTGGGATCCACCAGTACCGGCGTACCGGCGGCCCGCGCGGCCCCGATCAGCGTGCCGGCGTCGGCCAGACTGCCCTTGGCATAGTCGGACAGCACGACCACAGAACACCCGTCCAGCAATTCGGCATAGCGCACCATCAGGCGGGAGGCGTCATCGGCGCTGAACGGCGTTTCGCGGTCCAGCCGGATGACCTGCTGATTGCGGCTCAGGACCCGAAGCTTGCGGACCGTCGGGCGAGTCTCCGAATGCAGCCATTCGCAGGTCACGCCGGCGCCTTGCATCGCGGCGTCCAGCGCCTCCGCCTCGTCGTCCTTGCCGACTATCCCCAGCAGCGTCACTTGTGCGCCCAGCCCGGCCAGGTTGCAGGCCACGTTGGCCGCGCCGCCCGGACGGTATTCGCGGCTTTCGACCCGCACCACGGGCGCCGGCGCTTCGGGCGAAATGCGCGTGGCCGTTCCCAGCCAGTACTCGTCGAGCATGACGTCTCCCGCCACCAGGATGTGCGCATTCGAGTAGTCGGGAATCACGGCAACACCGGCCGTAGTGCGGTCAATTACACTTCGAATCGCCGCAATTGAGGCAGGTCAGGCAGCCGTCCATCATCACGACGGCCGCGGTGTGGCAGCGCCCGCAAAGCTGCGCGCCGGCGGGGAAGGAGTTCCGGGCGAAGGCGTCCTCCTGGCGCTGGGCGTCCTCGAAGTCCTGCCGCTTGACTTCCAGCGCGCGGCGCTCGGCCGGGTCCAGCGAGTGTTCGCCGAGGAACCCGATCCGCTCCAGGTGATCGCCCACCACGCAGCCCAGCTCGGCAATGATCGACGGCATGTAGACGCCGCCGGGTTGCCAGTAGCCGCCGCGCGGATCGAACACGGCCTTGAGCTCGTCCACCAGGAAGGCCACGTCGCCGCCCTTGCGGAAAACGGCCGACATGACCCGGGTCAGCGCCACGATCCACTGGTAGTGATCGAGGTTCTTCGAATTGATGAAGATCTCGAACGGCCGCCGGCGCTCGTCGGCCGTGCCCTCGTTCAATATGATGTCGTTGATGGTCACGTACATGGCGTGATCGGACACCGGGGTCTTGACCTTGTAGGTTGTGCCTTCCAGGCGCTCCGGGCGCTCCAGGCCCTCGTGCATGCGCACCACCTTGCCGTCCTCGCTGGCGCTGAGCGGCAGGCGCGCGGCAGGCGCCCTGGGCGGCTCGGGCTGCGCGGGCGCTGCCGGAGCGGCGGCGGGCTGTTCGGCGGCGGACGCTTCCCCAGCGTCGGGTTGCTCGACGCGGTAGCCGACGATCTTGCCGGCGATTTTCCTGGCCGTATCAGTCATTGTTCAGAATTTCCCGTAGTAGCCTTCCTTGAGTGCGTCAAAGAGATTGGCGGCGGTATGCACCTGGCCGTCGTATTCGACTTCCTCGTCGCCGGCCAACCTGACCTCGCTGCCGTCTTCGAGCTGGAAGACGTAGAAGGTGTTCTTCAGGTCCTTTTCCTTGACCAGCACGCCCTGGAAGGCGGTGGGATTGAAGCGGAAGGTGGTGCAGCCTTTCAGGCCGCTCTTCCAGGCCTCGATGTAGATGTCCTTGAACCGATCGTAGGGGTAGTCCGACGGCACGTTGGCCGTCTTGGAGATGGACGAATCGACCCATCTCTGCGCCGCGCCCTGGATGGCGACGTGTTCCGACGGCGATACGTCGTCGGCGGTAACGAAGTAATCGGGCAAGGCCTGGTCGCCCTCGGCTTCGGGTCCGGCGTCGGGATTGATCCGCTCGCGGTAGGCCAGCAGCTCGTACGAGTAAACGGGCACCTTCTCCTTGGTCTTGCGTCCTTCCCGGATCACGTTGCGGAAATAGTGATGGGCGAAGCTGGGCTCGATGCCGTTGCTAGCGTTATTGCCCAGCGACAGCGATATGGTGCCGGTGGGCGCGATCGACGAATGGTGGGTAAAGCGCGCTCCGTCCGCGGCGATGGCCGCGACCAGTTCGGGGTCCTCGCCGGCCACGCGCTGCATGTAGCGGCTGTAGCGCGCCATCAGCACCTTGCCGGGCAGCTTATCGCCGGCCTTGACGCCGTCTTCGACCATTTCGGGACGGCGGCGCAGCATCTGCGGCGTCACCTCGAACTGCTCGTCCATGATCGGCGCCGGACCCTTCTCGCGCGCCAGCTCCAGGCCCACGCGCCATCCGGTCACGGCCAGTTCGCGCGCCACCCGCTCGGTGAATTCGGTGGAATCTTCGCTGCCGTAGCGGATGCGCAGCATGGTCAGCGTCGATCCCAGTCCGAGAAAGCCCATGCCGTGGCGCCGCTTGCGCAGGATTTCGCTGACCTGGGTGTCGAGCGGCAGGCCATTGATCTCCACTACGTTGTCGAGCATGCGGGTGAAGATCGCCACCACCGCGTTGAACTCGTCCCAGTCGAACCAGGCCCTCTTCGTGAACGGTTCGCGCACGAAGCGGGTCAGGTTCACGGAACCCAGAAGGCAGGCCCCGTACGGCGGCAGCGGCTGCTCGCCGCAGGGGTTGGTGGCGCGGATGTTCTCCACGTACCAGTTGTTGTTCATCTCGTTGACGCGGTCGATCAGGATGAAGCCGGGCTCGGCGAAGTCGTAGGTGGACTGCATGATGAGATCGAACAGTTCCCGGGCCGGCAGGGTTCCATAGACCTTGCAGGCCACCCGCCCTTCCCTGTCCGTGATATAGCCTTCCGTTACCGGCCAGTCGCGCCAGACGACGGTTTCGCCGTCGGCCAGATCGACTTCGTCCTCCTCGGCCTCCAGCGGATCCAGCGGGAAGGCCAATATCCATTCGCCCTCGGCCTCGACGGCCTGCATGAACTCGTCGGTGATCATCAGCGACAGGTTGAACTGCCTCAGGCGCCCGTCCTCGCGCTTGGCGGTGATGAACTCCTTGACGTCGGGATGGCCGACGTCGAAGGTGCCCATCTGCGCGCCGCGGCGTCCGCCCGCGGACGACACCGTAAAGCAGACCTTGTCGTAGATGTCCATGAACGACAGCGGCCCCGAGGTGTAGGCGCCGGCGCCGGCCACGTAGGCCCCGCGCGGACGCAGGGTGGAGAACTCGTAGCCGATGCCGCAGCCGGCCTTGAGCGTCAGCCCGGCTTCGTGCGCCATCTCCAGGATGCCGTTCATCGAGTCGCGCACGGTGCCCGACACCGTGCAGTTGATCGTGGACGTGGCGGGCTTGTGCTCCTGGGCGCCGGCGTTGGAAACGATCCTGCCGGCGGGGACCGCGCCATGGCCAAGGGCCCAGAGAAAGGACTCGAACCACTTCTCGCGGATGTCCTCGGGCTCCACTTCGGCCAGGGTGCGGGCCACCCGGGCGTGGGTGGCGTGAACGTCTTCGTCGAGGACTTCGCCTTTCTTGGTCTTTAACCGGTATTTGGAATCCCAGATGTCGAGGGAGGCTGGCTGTAAGGAAATCTCCTCTCTGTCATCGCTGATATTTGCCAGCTTGACCGGTTGCCCCATAGACTCCCCCATATTCTCCGCTTTCCGTTCCCTGACTGCGGAAGCCGGAAAGTCGCGTGCGCTATCCCCTTGATTCAGCGTTATTGCAGCGCTGACTTGAGCGAATTTTTAACCCCCGCGAAAGGCAATTGCAACAGCCGCTCTGGATTACAATGAAATCGCCGCTTTCCGATGGGCGGGCCGCCGACGCGGCGCGACTGTTTGCGGCATATGCGCATCAATTGGGATACTTCGCCAATGCAATCTATTGATACACGGAACAGGAAGATGAGACGCAGGTTACTGATCGGACTATCGGCGCTGGCGGTGGTCCTTGCCGGCGCGGGCGTCCTGCCTGGCGGCGGCGCGCCGACGCCATCGTACGCCCAGGAGAGCGCGGCGCAGGCTTCGCTGCCGCTGGAACTGGACGGGCAGCCCTTTCCCAGCCTCGCGCCGCTGGTCGAGGCCACCAAGCCGGCGGTCGTGAGCATCGCCATCGCCCGCCCTCCAAGGAGTAGTCTCCGCAACCCCTTCCAGGGCGACCCCTTCTTCGAGCGCTTCTTCGGCCCGCGGCGCCCGCAGGAGCCACAGCCGCAGGAGCCACGGCCGCAGCCCACGGGTTCTGGCGTCATCGTGGACGCCGAACGCAGGCTGGTGCTAACCAACCATCATGTGATCCAGAACGCGTCCGAGATCGAAGTGACCCTGAGCGACGGGCGGTCCGTCTCCGCCGTGGTGGTGGGATCGGATGCGGGCACCGACGTGGCCGTGCTCGAACTGGAAGAGGCCGACGACCTGACCCAGATGCCGCTGGGCGATTCCGACGCGGTGCAGGTGGGCGACTTCGTGGTGGCCATCGGCAATCCCTTCGGGCTGACCCACACCGTGACCTCCGGCATCGTCAGCGCCCTGGGCAGATCCATCCCGCGGGTCCGCAATGAGGCAGCGCCGAGCCCCATCGAGGACTTCATCCAGACCGACGCGTCGATCAATCCCGGCAACTCCGGCGGGGCGCTGGTGAACATGCGCGGCGAACTGGTCGGCATTCCTTCCAACATCCTGTCGCGCTCCGGCGGCAACATCGGCATCGGCTTTGCCATTCCGACCTCGATCGCGCGCGAGATCATGCGCCAGTTGGTGGAGTTCGGCGAAATCCGGCGCGGGCGGCTGGGCGTAAGCGTGCAGAACGTGAGCGAGGACGTGGCCCAGGCGCTGGACCTTGCTTCGTCCGTCGGCGCTTTCGTCACCGAGGTCATTCCGGACTCCGCCGCGGATGAAGCCGGAATCGAACCGGGCGACGTGATCGTCATGGTGGACGACAAGGAGATCGAGGGCAGCAGCGACCTGGTCAATACCGTCGGCCTGCGTTCCGTCGGCGAAGAGCTCACGCTGCAGATCGTTGGCAGCGACGGCGAGCTGAAGCTGGTGCAGGCCACCCTGGGCGGCATGGTGACCTCCAGCGGCGACGAGGTCCACCCGGCGCTGGCCGGCGCCACGCTGGTCAATGGCGAGGAAGGCGGCCACCGCGGAGTCCTGGTGGATTCCATCGCGCCCGGCAGCGCCGCCGAGAACAGCGGCATTCAGGCCGAGGACGTGATCTTCCGGGTCAACCGCACCGACGTGCGCAACGTGGAGCAGATGAAGGCGGCGGCCGAAGACCGGTCGTTGCTGGTACTCCACATCGCCCGCGGCAACCGCAGGGTCGTCATCACGGTGCGGGGCTAGCCGATTACCGCCGCCCAGACGGCGGACGAGCCCATGAAGACATACCTGGTAGGGGGCGCGGTACGGGACCGGCTCCTCGGGCTTGAGGTGCGCGAGCGCGACTGGGTGGTGGTGGGGGCCACCGCCGATGAACTCCTCAAACAGGGTTACAAGGAAGTCGGACGATCGTTTCCCGTGTTCCTGCATCCCGAGACGCAGGAGGAATACGCGCTGGCGCGGCGCGAAACCAAGACCGCCCCCGGTTACCGGGGCTTCGAGGTCGACTTCGGCCCCGAGGTCACGCTGGAGGAAGACCTGATGCGGCGCGATCTGACCATCAACGCGATGGCCGGGGACGACGCCGGGCGCCTTGTGGACCCCTACGGCGGCGAGCGCGACCTCGCGGAGAAGGTGCTGCGACACGTATCGCCCGCGTTTCGCGAAGATCCGGTGCGGATCCTGCGCGTCGCCCGATTCGCGGCCCGCTTCGATGGCCAGGGTTTCGGGATCGCCCCGGAAACGATGGCGCTGATGCGGGAGATGGTGGCGCAGGGCGAGGCGGCGGCGCTGGTGCCCGAGCGGGTCTGGCAGGAGACGGTTCGGGCATTGGACGAGGACGCCCCGCAGCGGTTCTTCGAAGTGTTGCGCGAATGCGGGGCACTGAAGGTGATCTTCCCCGAGATCGACCGCCTCTGGGGCGTGCCGCAGCCGAAACGCTGGCACCCGGAGATCGACACCGGCGTGCACGTGATGATGGTCCTCGAGCAGGCAGCCCGGTTCTCGGACAAGGTCGAAGTGCGGTTTGCGGCGCTGACCCACGATCTCGGCAAGGGCGTAACGCCCGAACAATACTGGCCGCGGCACAGCGGGCACGAGGCGGCCAGCGTGCGGCTGGTCGGCGAAATGTGCGAACGGCTGGGCGCGCCGAAGCGGTTCCGCACGCTGGCGGAGAAGGTCGCGCGCTACCACGGGGTCTGCCACCGCGCCGACGAACTGCGTCCCGAAACGAAGCTCAAGGTGCTGGAATCGCTGGGCGCATTTCGGGCCGACAGCCTGCTGGAGGATTTCCTGGTGGCCTGCGAGGCGGACTACCGCGGCCGCCTGGGGATGACCGAGGACGCCTATCCCGCCGCGGACGTTTTCCGCCGCGCCTTTGCCGCCGCCGGCGTCGTGTCCGGTGCGAAATTGGCCGACGAGGGCTACGATGGCGCCCGCCTGGGCGAGGAATTACGGCGCCGCCGCATCGCCGCCATCGCGGACAGCTAAAACAACGCTTGCTGGCCAAGCAAGGGAGGAAAGGAGTAATGAGATCGAAAATCACCCGCAGAGACGCACTCATAGGCGCTGGCGCAACCGGCCTGGCGCTCAGCCTGCCGCCGATCGGCGCCGCGGACGTCCGCATGCACCACATCCCTGCCAGCGGCGAAGCCCTGCCGCCCGTGGGCCTGGGCACTTCGCGCGTTTTCAACAGCGTCAGCGGCGAGGATCAGCGCGCCGCGCTGGTGGAAGTGCTGGAAGCGCTGTTCGCGGGCGGCACGCTGGTGGACACCTCGCCGATGTACGGCAATTCCGAAACGCATCTGGGCGAGTTGCTGCCGTTGGCGGCCGGCAATGAAACGATGTTCTGCGCCACCAAGGTCTGGACCGAGGGGCGCGAGTCCGGCGTCAGGCAGATGCAGGAATCGATGGACAAGATGGGGGTGGACCGGATCGACCTGATGCAGGTCCACAACCTGGTGGACTGGGAGGTCCATCTTGAGTCCATGCTCGAAATGCAGGCGGCCGGCAAGTTCCGCTACCTGGGCATCACCACCTCGAACCCGCGGCAGTTCGCGGACTTCGAGCGCGTGATGCAGGCGGCCGACTGGGACTTCGTGCAGCTCAACTACAGCCTGGGCGAGCGCGAAGCCGAACAGCGGCTGCTGCCGCTGGCGCAGGAGCGCGGCATGGCCGTCATGGTGAACCGTCCGTTCGTGCGCGGCGCGCTGTTCCGGTCCGCGAGCGGCAAGGACCTGCCCCCCGTTGCCGCGGAACTGGGCTGCGACAGCCCGGCGCAGTTGTTCCTCAAGTGGATCCTGGGCCACCCGGCCGTGACCTGCGTCATCCCGGCCACCACCAAGGTCAAGCACATGGTCGACAACCTCGGCGCCGCCCTGGGCCCACTCCCCGACGCCGCCCAACGCGAGGCCATCGCCGCCTGGATCTAACTCTCGATCAGCCCGTCGACTTCACGGAGGTGGCGGGGACCGGAGAAGGATTGCCAGAGCTCCGCGATGGAGACGCCGGAGACCGGGTGGCGGAGGTGGGGCGCCAGGTCCGCCAGCGGTTTCAGGACAAAGGCGTAGCGTTCGATGTCGGGGTGCGGCAGTTTGAGCGCTTCGTCCACGCGGTCCCCGTAGAGGAGCAGGTCGAGGTCCAGGGTGCGTGAGGCGAACTTGCCGCCGGACCGGTCGCGGCCGGCCAGCGCCTCCTGTTGCGCAAGCGCTTCCAGTATTTCCTCCGGCGTTTCTTCCGTTCGGAAGCTCAAGACCAGGTTGAGAAACGGCGGGCCGCTGAAGCCTTCCGCCGGACTCTCGTACAACGGCGAGAGTCCCAGGTCCGGATAGTGGTCCTTCAGCGCCGCACAGGCCGCTTCCAGGTTGGCGCGCGGTTCGATGTTGCTGCCCGCACTGACGAATACGCGAACGGCCGCGCTCACTCGTCCTCGCGCTTTAGATCGCCCCGTTCAATCACCACACCCACGTCGCGCGCATTGCGCAGCGCGAACGGCTTGCGGGCCGTTACGCGCACCCATTGCGCTCCGTGCTCGCCCAGGACCAGCGACGCGATGGCCTCCGCCATGGTCTCGATCAGTTCGTAGCTGCGGCTTTCGGCCAGCGCCGCAATGTCGCGTGACACGCGCTTGTAATCCACCGTTGCGGCGATCTCGTCGGCTTCCGCCGCCTTCGCCACGTCGGCTCCGATCTCAAGGTCCACTCCCACCACCTGCGGCGCAGCCTTCTCCCAGCGATTGACTCCCACGATCGCACGCACGCGCAAGTCCCGAATGATGATTCTGTCAGTCATTTTCCTTGCCTACGAGGACTTGGGGACGGCCAGGGCTGCTTTGCTCGGTGAATTTGCCCAAGCTATCGTCGGGCAAGTCCCTGAGCAAGGAAGGTCGTGGCAAGTTGGTTCAGGCTCACGCCTTCGCTGGCCGCCCGCTGAGCCAGCCGCAAGTGCAAAGTCTTGGGAATTCGCTGCACGAACTGACCGCTGTAGGACTTCGGCGGAGGGACCGATCCCTTATCCTCTGTTTCCGCCATCGTCCACGCCGTGAAGGCGTCTCGCGCTTCTTCTATCGCCTCTTCTATCGTGTCGCCGTCGGCAAAGCAACCGGGAAGATCCGGAACGGTGACCATGTAGCCCCCTCCTTCATCACCCGGAATCGGACTCACGTGGATCAGAAATTCGTCAATCTTCATTAAACTGTCTCCGATGCGGGTACTGGGGATTGAAACGAGTTGCGATGAGACTGGCGTGGCGATTTACGAGGCCAGCCGGGGTCTGTTGGCGCACCGATTGTATAGCCAGGCCGCGCAGCACGCGGAATTCGGCGGCGTGGTGCCGGAACTGGCCTCGCGCGATCATCTCAAGCGCCTTGCGACACTGGTGAAGGCGACCCTCGACGACGCAGGCTTGCGCAAGTCGGACCTGAATGGGGTCGCCTGCACAGCGGGGCCCGGCCTGATCGGCGCGCTGCTGGCGGGACTCGTATTCAGCGGCGGACTGGCGCGCGCCCTGGGCGTTCCGCTTATCGGCGTGCACCACATGGAAGCGCATCTGCTCGCGCCGCTGCTGGAAGGCGATTCGCCGGAGTTTCCGTACCTGGCGCTGCTGGTTTCCGGCGGCCACAGCCTGCTGGTGGATGTGCGGGGCTATGGCGATTACCGCGTGCTGGGGGAATCTCTGGACGACGCGGCCGGCGAGGCCTTCGACAAGGGCGCCAAAATCCTGGGTCTGGGCTATCCGGGCGGCCCGGAAATCGCCCGGCTGGCCGAGAAGGGCAAGCCGGGCCGCTTCACGCTGCCGACGCCGATGCGGGGCCGCAAGGACCTCAACTTCAGCTTCTCCGGACTCAAGACCGCGCTCCTGTACAAGGTGCGCGACCTGACCGCCGACAAGCCGCTCGAAGAAACCGACCGAGCCTCGCTGGCCCTGGCACTGGAGAAGGCTATCGTCGATTCGCTTCTCGACCGCACGACGCGAGCGCTGAATGAGACCGGATACGGCAGCCTCGTAGTGGCGGGTGGCGTCGGCGCGAACCGCCGCCTGCGGTCGGAATTGAAGTCCTTTTGCGGTGAGTCCGGCGTGCGCCTCTATTACCCGCGCGTGGAATATTGCACCGACAACGGCGCCATGATCGCACTCACCGGCTGCCTGCGTCTGGCCGGCGGCGCTCCCGGTGCGGCGCAGCCCGATGCGCGCCCCCGCTGGAACATAAACGAAGTAACGCCCTTCTCTCCCGCCTGAGCGGCGGCGACCTCACGGAAGTGGCCAATCGCTATCGCGTAACCTATCCCACGTTCCGCGAAAGTAACCGAAGAAGGAGACCAGGCCGATGTTGCAACAGGAAATGACGCTGGCTCGGTGGTTGTTTAATCCGTTCGTCCGTATTGCCGGTTGGGGTTCTCTCGCCGCAGGGCTCGCCGGCATTTTCCTGGCGGGCATTGCGGCTGCTGCAGCGGGTATTCGATTCGATGGCCTGCTTGATATGCATATCGTGGGGAACGTCCCCACCCATGTGCCGATTGTGGAAGGCCTGATCAACTGGATCTCCATTGTCGCGGTCAGCGCGCTGTTCGCAAAACTGTTCGGCGGAGGCAGCAGCGTACGTCTTCTGGACGTCGCCGGAACGCTGGCGCTCGCGCGCGCGCCGCTGGTGCTCGCCGCGTCGATCTGCACAATTCCGTGGATTCGTGACTCGCTCTCTTATTCCGCCATTCTCATGGAGGGGGACCTGGCTTCACTGCTACCGGGCATGTTGGTCGGCGCCCTGGTCTTGCTGGCCTGCGCCGTCTGGACGATCGTCTTGATGTGGAATGCCTTTTCGATCACCGGCAACATGAAGGGCTTGCGCGGCGCCGTCTTCTTCGTTGCCGCCCTCGCAGTCGGCGAGCTGCTCAGCAAGTTGCTGGTATATCGAATTCCGTAAGCGAGTAGTTGTCGGCCGCCTTGATGCGAGGGCGGGACGCTCTCGCTCCCGGCGTGCGCTACCAGCCGATGCTGCGACCGCCGTCCACGGCGATGATCTGGCCGGTCACGAAGGGCGCGTCGCAGACCACGAAACGCACCAGCCGCGCCACGTCGCGCGGCTCGCCGGCCCGTCCGAGCGGGGTCTTCGAGAGGATCGCCTTCTTCACATTCTCCGGCGGCGGCGGATCGGCCCACATGACCATGCCCGGCGCGATGCCGTTGACGCGCACTTCCGGCGCCAGTTCGCCGGCCAGGCTGAGCGTCAGGGCCGCGAGCCCCGCCTTTGCGGCGCTGTACACCGGGTATCCGCGCAAGGGAATGCGGGCATGGATGTCCACCATGTTCACGATCACGCCCCGTGACTCCCTGAGCGCCGGGGCCAGCGCCTGCGACAGGAACACCGGGGCCTTCAGGTTACTGCCCACCAGGCTTTGCCAATCGTCCTCCGTGATCTCTCCCACCGCGGTGGGATAGAACGTCGAGGCATTGTTCACCAGGCAATCGAGACGCCCGGCGCGCTGCAGCACGTCCTGCGCCAGCCGTTCGCAGGCGCCTTCTTCGAGCAGGTCGCCCTGCAGTGTGAAAGCCGATTCGGAGCGGCGTTCGTTGAGCCGTTCCACCAGTTCGTCGGCGTCGGCGCGCGAGCGATTGCAGTGCACCGCCAGCGTGAACCCGGCGCTGTGCAACTCTTCGGCAGTCGCCGCGCCCACGCGCCTGGCGCCGCCGGTAACCAGTGCGACTTTCGCCTTCGTCATCGCCCAACTGCCGCCCTTTGCTGCCCGGAGGCGGCATTATATGAAGCCGCGATGAAAACAGCCCCATTGCAGGCCCCGCCCGGGCACATCCAGACCGCGATTACCGAAGCGGGCGGCTGGCTCGCGTTCGACCGCTACATGGAACTCGCGCTGTACCACCCCCAAGAGGGCTATTACAGCGCCGGAAGGGCCCGGTTCGGCGAAGGGGGTGACTTCGACACGGCGGCGGAAACCTCGGCGCTGTTCGGACGCGCCGTCGCGGGCCAGTGCGCCGAAGTCCTGGCCGCCTGCTCAGGCGGCGACATCGTGGAGTTGGGGCCCGGCAGCGGCCGGCTGGCCGAAGTCGTGCTGGGCGAACTCAAGGAAGCCGGCAAGCTGCCGCAACGCTATCTGCTGGTCGAGCCGGCGCCCGGTCTGCGCGCCGTGCAGCGGCAGCGCCTGGCAGGCTCGCACCCGGATCTTGTCAAACGCCTTGAATGGGTGGACCGGCTCACGCACGAACGCATCCGGGGCGTGATTCTCGCCAACGAAGTGCTGGACGCCCTGCCCTGCAAGTGTTTCCGGCGCGACCGGGACGCCTGGCTGGAGCGCGGCGTGAGCCTGGGCGGGGAGAACGGGCTGGGCTGGGAAGACCGGCGCGCCGACGCCGCGCTGGCGCAGGCGCTTGACGGGTTGCAGGCGGAACTGCCCTGGATCCTGCCGGAGGGTTACTGTTCCGAGATTCGAATGAATATGGACGAATTCATGGGCGAACTGGCCCAGTCGCTGGAAGCCGGCCTGGTGCTGCTGGCCGATTATGGGCTGCCCCGGCATGAGTTGTACCTGGCCGAGCGCAACCAGGGAACGCTGGGCTGCCACTCCGGACAGTATTGGCACGACAACCCGTTCCGGCAGCCGGGGCAGGAAGACATTACCGCCTGGGTGGATTTCACGGCAGTCAGGCGTAGCGCGGAAGCGGCGGGACTTGAGGCCGTGGGTTTCTCCAATCAGGCCCAGTTCCTGATGGCGGCCAATATTCTCGAAATGGCCGGATCGCCGCCCGTTCCGGAGGACGCCGCGGCGCTGCGCCGGCTGATGCTGCCGGGAGGCATGGGCGAGGCGTTCAAGTTCCTGGGACTGGCCACGGGAGGGATCAAGGCCCCGAGCGGGTTCGGCGAACGCGACCTGCTCGCGTCGCTCAATCCGGCGCACGATCCGGAACCGGCGCACGATCCGGAACCGGCGGCCGAGGCGGCCGGCGCATGAGCTTCTGGCAGATCGTACTGCTGGCGCTGCTGCAGGGCGTCACCGAGTTCCTGCCGATATCGAGTTCGGCGCACCTGATCCTGGTGCCGGCCTGGCTGGGCTGGGAGGATCAGGGCATCGCCTTCGATATCGCCGTGCACTTCGGCAGCCTGATCGCCGTGATCGCATTCTCGCGCCGTGAAATCGCCGCGATCCTGGGCGAATGGCGGGCCTGGCTTCTGTATCGCGCCGCGCTCGGGCCGGCAGCGCGCCTGGGCCTGATGATCGTGCTGGCGACGCTGCCGATCGGCGCGCTCGGGCTGTTGCTGCACGACACCGTGGAGGCATCGTTCCGCGAGCCGCGTCTGATCGCTGTGGCCGGCGCGCTGTTCGCGGTCCTGATGGTGTGGGCGGACCGGCGCCCGCAATACCTGACGCAGGTGCGCGAGATCGGCTGGAAGCAGGCGCTTTGGATCGGCTGCGGCCAGGCATTGGCCCTGATCCCCGGCGCGTCGCGCTCCGGCGTGACCATCACCGCCGCCCGGGTCCTGGGCATGGCGCGTCCGGCCGCGGCCCGCCTGTCCTTCCTGCTGGCGATCCCCGTGATCCTGGCGGCCGCCGCCCTGGAGACGGTGAACCTGAGCGCGGCGCCGGCCGCCGCCGACTGGGGCGCGCTGGCGCTGGGCATGGCCGTGGCGGGCGTGGCCGCCTTCCTGTGCATGGGCCTGCTGCTGCGCCTCGTGACACGCTGGGGCCTGTGGCCTTTCGCGCTCTACCGCCTGGCGCTCTCCGCCGTGATCCTGCTGTAACGCTGGAGTCTTCGAGGATCCTATGCCGGGCGCGGTTTCAGTCGCCCGCGACGCGCGTGACGAACCGCTCCGCTACCGGGCGCATTCGCATGTTGGCGACGAGGGCGATTGCCAGCAGCGCTCCCATGACGTACATCGTGAGGTTATAGATGCTCGGCGTTGGGTCCGCAGTGCCCGCCGGCACGATTTCCATGAGCCTGCTGATGGTTACGGTGTTGGCCGCCACCAGTTCATTGAGATTGCTCATGGGCGCTCCGAAGTGCGCCTCGAACGCCGCCGGATCGACCCTGGCCGCCAGCGAGCGGATCGCCTGTTCCAGCGAGAACTTGCGCAGCTGGGTGATGAGCAGTGGGCCCAGCGCGCCCGCGACGCTCCAGGCCGTGAGCAAGCGGCCATGTATCGCACCTACATGCCGGGTCCCGAAGACATCGGCGAGATAGGCGGGAAGCGTGGCGAACCCGCCGCCGTACATCGTGAAGGCCACCATCGTTACGGCGTAAAACGCCACCAGCCAGCCCGCGTTCGCGCTGATGCTTCCGGCATTTGCGATAAGCGGTACCGAACAGTACAGAACCGCGCCGAGCGCGAAGAAGCAGTGGTAGGTGTTCCGTCGCCCGATGTAGTCGGAAGCCGTCGCCCACGCGAGCCGCCCGCCCATGTTGAAGACACTGATCATCAATACGTATGTCACCGCGAAGGCCGGGGTCACCACGTGAGGCAAGGTCCGCCCGAAGATGTCGACCATCATCGTCTCCGCCACGCCGATTACGCCGATCCCGGCCGTGACGTTGAAGCACAGCATGATCCAGATCAGATAGAACTGCGGTGTTCGATGCGCCCTTTGGACGGGCACGTAGGTGCTGCTGGGCATGCCTCGCCAGCCGCTGCCCGGCTTGCCCGCGGCCCTGGCCGCGTCTTCATCCCACCCGGCGGGCTTCCATCCCTTGGGGGGCAGGCGGAACGAGAAGGCGGCGGCCAGCATGATGCAGAAATAGACCAGCCCCAGCGTGAAGAAAGTCAAGGCCGCGCCCGTACTCCCAGTACCGACGACATAGACGCCTTCCGGACCGGGAACGATCATCCTCGACACGTCGGCCGGCGCCGCCACGACCACTTCGAGCCATTCGCCGGCCACCTCGGCGAATTGCCTGCCTCCTTCGGTGACCAGTTCGACCGCTTCCGTCGCGCCGAGATACCGCGGAGCCTCGTGGAAGGTCTGGAGCAGGAACTTCTTGAGCGGCGCGGCGATGATCGCACCGCCGCCGAAACCCATGATGGCCAGACCGGTCGACAATCCGCGCCGGTCCGGAAACCAGCGTATCAGCGTCGAAACGGGCGAGATGTAGCCCAGTCCCAGGCCAGCGCCGCCGAACACCCCGTACCCCAGATACAACAGCCACAGTTCGTGCAGTTCTATGCCGACGCCGCCGATTACAAATCCCATGCCCCACAGACCGGCAGCGCATACGCCGGCGCAGCGCGGACCCACATCCTCCAGCCACTTGCCTGCCACCGCCGTGCTCAGACCCAGGAAGACGATGGCGGTGGAGAACACGCCCACGATCACGGTGATGCTCCAGTCGTCGGCGCTGCTTGCCGCGACGCCGAGTTCCCTGGTCAGCGCGGGGTTGAAGATGCTCCACGAGTAGACCGACCCGATGCAAAGATGCAGAGCCACGGAAATCAGCGGAATCCACCAACGATTGAATCCGGGTGAGGCGGTGATGCGATCCTTGAGCAGGAACGCTACGGCGCGGCGGCTCATGAGGAGGCCATGCTCATCCGCTACAGTGTCGCCTTCGCGCGGGTGCATGTCCAGCATCGGCGGCCTGGCGGCCTTTCCGTGCACGGGCACGCTATTGCTTATACTCGGCGGCATGAAGAAATTCCTGATCGCGATAGGCGCCATCCTCGGACTCCTGCTGCTGGCCGGCGTGAGTTCCATGGCGCGAATGAACGCCTTCACCAGCGTGGACGACGAGCTGCCCTGGGCCTGCGAGGCGATTTCTCTGCCGGGCAGCGCCGAGGACATCGTGATCGACCGCATGCGCGGCGTCGCCTACCTGTCGGTGCTCGACCGGCGCGCGCTGCTTTCCAACCGCAGCATCCGTGGCGTCATCATGGCGCTGGACCTGAATGCCGATCCCGTCGGCCAGTTCCTGCCGCTGGCGGATGTGCCCTCGCACCTGCACCCGCACGGCATGAGCCTGCATCAGGACGCCGCCGGCAACACGCGCCTGTTCGTGATCAATCACCCGCGCGAACGCGGCGAGGGCCCTGAAGCCGTGGAAATATTCGAACTGCGCGACGACGGGCTGCTGCACCACGTGCGCACCGTGCGCAGCCCGCTCATGAACAGCCCCAACGACATCCAGGCCGTCGGCGCGGAGCAGTTCATCGCGGTCAACGACACCGGCGCGGCCAATAATTTCCAGCGCATACAGGAGTTCCTGTTCGGCGCCGGACTGGCCAGGGCCGTCTATTACGACGGCCAGGTCATGCGCGTGGCGGCCGACAAGCTTGCCGGCGGCGCCGGGATCGGCTACGCCGACGGCCGCTTCATCATCTCCGAGACCCAGGGCAAACGGCTGAAGATCATGACGGCGGACACCGATGGACGGCTGACCGAAGAGACGCGCGTGGCCATGCCTGGGTTCCCGGACAATATCGACGTGGACGCCGACGGCAAGCTGTGGGTCGCGGAACACCCCAACGGCATGGCGCTGGGACGGCACTTCGGCGACAAGGACTACCCGGCGCCCAGCCGCTTCTATCGTCTCAATCCCGACGGCAGCGGGCTGGAGCTGGTCGCGGCCGACTCCGGGCGCATGCATTCGGCCGGCAGCGTCGCCGCCCGTTACCAGGACAAGCTGCTGCTGGGATCGATCACCGCCACCCGCGTGCAGGTCTGCACGATGCCCGAAGGAGGCCAGAGTTTATGAACATCACCGCTTCACACGAGCGCGTGCGCCAGGAGCGCATGCGGATGTCGATGGTCCGCCGAACGCTGGGCGCGGCGCTGGACGGCGCGGCGGCCGCGGACAACCCGGTGCCCGTATACCTGGCCTGCTCGGACTACCTCAAGCACGCTCTGGACCGCCTGCACGCCCAGGACCACCGGCTGTGGGAACGTCTGAATCCGCACGCCGGGTCCGATGACGTCGTGTTCCGCGACAAGCTGGACAAGCTGAAATTTCGCCTGGCC
Source organism: Gammaproteobacteria bacterium (assembly GCA_009838035.1). Classification (NCBI taxonomy): domain Bacteria; kingdom Pseudomonadati; phylum Pseudomonadota; class Gammaproteobacteria; species Gammaproteobacteria bacterium. The sequence continues at coordinate 279 of VXSK01000026.1, read as the reverse complement.
GCCAGCGAGCAGTCCCTGGCCGGCCTGGTCCTGGCGCGCGACGCGCTGAGGGCCCGCGGCGCCAGCGAGCGCGAGGGCTTCGAGGACGAGGCGCGGCGCTTCCTGGACGTGTTTCTCAACATCCTCTCGGCCAGCCGCCATTCGACTCTGGCCGAGGAAGAGGCGAAGTTCGCCGACTCGGACTGGGAATACGTAGCCGACAACACGGCCGACGCCGCCGCCGAGGAAGTCCGCCTGTTCGACGAAGTCGAGAAGGCCGCCCCAGGCTTCATGGACTCC
>VXSK01000025.1 GCA_009838035.1 Gammaproteobacteria bacterium | reverse complement strand
ACTTCTTTCCCTCCGTCCTTCAGCATCAGGGTGGGAGGCGTCCATTCCATTCTCCGTTGCTATGGGGCGTGCCGCAGGACAGCATGCACGCGCCCGGGCGATGGGGGAAGCGCGGTTCCGCCTGCACGGAACCCCGCGAGCCGGCCATACGGATGGCGGACCCTGGCGGGTCGGCAGGCCCTGGCGGGCCGGCGGTACGTACCCTGGCGGGCCGGCAGCACGCGCTGTATCGGACATTCGATCCGCGTCACGCGGGCGGCCAGCGTTCGAGCACCCGACCGAGCGTCCCGGCGTCCGGCGCGAACACGCGGGCGCGGTAGGCGACGATCTCCACCGTGCAGCCGAGGCGCTTGAGCGCCGGGAGATCGGTATCGGCGGGGCCCTCGATCTCGACGCGGTCGGCGCCCATGAGGCGGCGCCGTGCGACGCGCCAGCCGTTGGCCAGCGGAATGGCGGCCCCGCGCGAGAGCACGGCCTCGAACGCTTCCTCCCCGGTCATGTCGAACCCGCCGCCCAGGCCGAACGCCTGCCGCACGGCGCGGACCTGTTCGGCATCGAGCACGCGCCCGATCAACGCAGCGCCTTCGTCGGTGGTGAGCCGGCGCACGCGCATGTTCTCCGCGGGCAGCCGGTCCCAGACCGGCAAGAGAAGCCCCGTGGCGAGCCAGAACCGGGATTCCCGGTGCGAGGGCAGCGCGGCCACCTCGTCGTCCCAGAGGCGGCGCCAGTCCGCCTCCGGAGCCCGGCGCCAGTGCGAGGCACGCAGTTCGTCGCGCGCCATCGACTGGCGGGCGTCGGGCCGCAGGAGACGCAGGCGCTCCTGCACGCCGCCGTCGTCGAACAGCCGCGAGGGGGCGGACAGCACCACCGCGGCGCGCTGCGAGCGGGTATTGACCGCGAGCCTCGGTTGGCCGTCGGATCCGGGATCGCGGGCAGCGAGGGTGAGCGCCGCATCCGCCGTCGTCGGCTGAAGCCGGTCGCGGCGCAGGATCTCGACCAGCTCCGTTGCCGCCCCGGTTCCGGGGTGATCGTACAGCGTCTCCCGTCCGGCCACCGCCAGCGAGTCGGCCCGCACCGTCTCGACGCCGAGCTCGTAGGTGCCGGCTTCGACGGCCTGCTCGATGTTGGCGGCGATGCGCGTTTCAAGTTCCGCGAACAGCTCGTTCTGCTCGTCGATGGGCAGCGCCAGCAAACGGTTGAGGAACTTCGGCATGGGCGGCAGGTTCTCCTTCAGGGAACCCTCGTGGGAGAGTTTGAGGCCTGTGGCGTCCTCGAACCGCTCCGGCGTCCAGCCGCCGATGCGCCCGAGCCAGAGCGAGCCGTAGAACTGGCGCAGCGCCGCCTTCGCGTAGGCGCTTTCGAGGTTGTCGCTCTCGCGGAACAGCGATTGCCCGCCGCCCATGGCGGTCTGGGAATCGCGCTGACCGCGGGTGATGGCGCCGAGGCTGTCGAGCCTTCTCGCGATGGTGGCGATGAACCGGCGCTCGCCCTTCACGTCGGTGGCGACGGGCCGGAACAGCGGCGCGGACGCCTGGTGCGTCCGATGCGTCCTGCCGAGTCCCTGGATCGCCTGGTCGGCCCGCCAGCCGGGTTCGAGCAGGTAATGCACGCGCCGCTCGGTGTTGGCGCAAGACAAATCCGCGTGGTAGCTGCGCCCGGTGCCGCCGGCCATGGAGAACACCAGGATGCGCTTCGCGCCGTCCATGAACGCCGCGGCCTCAGACAGGTTCGCGGACGCGGGACGCCCGCGCAGCGCCAGTCGTTCGCCGCGCGCGTCGGCGATCCGCAGGACCCGGCGCGAGCGCCCGGTCACCTCCGCCACCGCGTCGTGTCCGAAGTGCTGAACGATCTGGTCGAGGGCGGCAGGGACGGGCGGCAGCGCCGCGAGTTTCTCGATCAGGGCGTCGCGCCGGGCCACCGCTTCCTGCGACAGCACCGGCTGGCCGTCGTCGTCGAAAACCGGCCGCGACATCAGGTTGCCTTCGGCGTCGGTGAACGGTTCCTGGAGTTGAACCGGGAACGCGTGGGCCAGGAACTCGATCACGGTCTCCCGGGGCGTGAGATCGACGTTCAGATCGTCCCATTCCGAGGCCGGGATCTCGGCGAGCCTTCTCTCCATGAGCGCCTCGCCGGTGGACACGAGCTGCACCACCGCGGAGCGCCCGTGCTCGAGATCGGCCTCGATGGCGCGGATCAGCGACGGGCACTTCATGGAAGTGAGCAAGTGGCCGAAGAACCGTTGCTTGGAGCCCTCGAACGCGGACATGGCGGCGGACTTCGCGTTGCGGTTGAGGGTGCACTCCCCGTCTGCGATGCCGGTGGCGTTCAGCGCCTCGGTGAGGTTGGCGTGAATGACCTTGAACGCGCCGGCGTAGGCGTCGTAGATGCGCCGCTGGGCGTCGGTTAGCGCGTGTTCGAGGATGTCCACTTCCACGCCGTCGTAGGACAGCGCGCGGGCCTGGTACAGGCCGAGCGCCTTGAGATCGCGCGCGACCACTTCGAGCGCGGCGACTCCGCCCGCCTTCATGGCGGAGACGAACTCGGCGCGGGTCTCGAAAGGCGTCTCTCCGGCGGCCCAGAGTCCCAGCCGCCCGGCGTAGGCCAGCCCGGGGACGGTCGTGGCGCCCGTCGCGGAGACATAGACGACGCGCGCGTCCGGCAGCGCGTGCTGGAGCCGTAGACCGGCCCGTCCCTGCTGCGAGGGCGCGATGTCGCCGCGGTTGCCCTTGCCGCCCGCGGCGTTGGCCATGGCGTGGGCCTCGTCGAACACCACGACGCCGTCGAAGGCGTGGCGGTCGTCTTCGTCGAGGCTGCCCGCGAGCCATTCCACGATCTGGTCGAGCCGCGAGGCCTTGCCTTGGCGGGCCGGCGAGCGCAGCGTCGCATAGGTGGAGAAGAGGATGCCTTCGGTGAGCGGGATCTCCGCGCCCTGGCGGAACTTGCCGAGGGGGATCACGTCGGTTTCCCGGCCCCCGAGTGCGGTCCAGTCGCGGCGCGCGTCCTCCAGCAGCTTGTCGGACTGCGACAGCCAGAGCGCCCGGCGCTGTCCCTTGAGCCAGCGGTCGAGCACGACGGCGGCGACCTGCCGGCCCTTGCCCGCGCCGGTGCCGTCGCCGAGCATCCAGCCGCGCCGGAAGCGCACCGGTTCGGACAGCGTCTCGCCGTCGGCGGTGGCGCCGTCATCCTGCGGTTCGCCGTCCTCGCCGCAGCGATGCACGGTTTCCCAGCCCGAGCCGATGCGGTAGCGGGCCGCAAGGTGTCCGGCATGGGCCGCGCCCGCGAGCGCGACGCTCTCGAGCTGGGCATCGGACAGCGCCGCCCCGGTCACGACCCGTTCCGGCAGCATCGGCGGGTACGACGGCCGCGGGTGCGGGACGGCCGCCATCGCCGCGGACTGCACCAGCGGGGTCGGATGGGCGGTGGCGCCCGGTACCCGCACCACGCTCGGGCGCCACGCCGCGTAGGGGCCTGCGGCAGTGGCCGCGGACGATTCCGTTTTCCGATCGACCGCTGCGCTGGCGATCTCCAGTTCCGCAACCGGGCCCCAGTCATGGGCGGATTGGGGGGCAGGCCGTGCGGCGTTCCGGCGGGCCGTGCCGGATTGCCGGGTTCGCGGCACCGGGACGTGCCCGAACAGATCGGCGCCGGGCGCGGGTTCGACGGTCCGCCGCGGCGGGACGGACGCGATCGCGGCATCGAGCAGTTCGACGGTCCGCCGCGGCGGGACGGACGCGATCGCGGCATCGAGCAGTTCGGCGGCATCGGCGGCGCGGGCAGAGGGATCGACGGCGATGCCGGGTCCGGAACTCCGGTCGACGACCGTGAGCCGGGTCTCGAACCCGGTGCCCCGCCGCGCGTAGGCGCGCCCGTCGATGGCCATGGTGAACACGACGCGCGCGCCGGACCGCGGCGCGAACGCGCCGTTCCAGGCCGCATCCCCGGGCACGCAGTTCGCCGAGGTGACGGCGACGAGCCGGCCGCCTTCGGGCAGCATCGCGAACGCCGAGCGGACGTGCCTGAGGTCCGCGCCGCGGCGGCCGCGCGACACGCCCGGGGTGGCCGAGAACGGCGGGTTCATCAGCACGACCGACGGCCGCACGTGCGGCAGGAAGTCGGCGAGGGCTTCGGCGTTGTGGCGGGTGACTTCGGCCTCCGGGAAGAGCCCGGCGAGGACTGCCGCCCGCACGGGCGCGATTTCGTTGAGATGCAGCGCGCCCACGGCTTGCCGCCCGAGCGCGCACTGGGCCATCACGGCGAGCATTCCGGTGCCGGCGGACGGTTCGAGCACGGCATCGCCGGGCCGCACGGCGGCGGCCTTCAGCGCCGCGTAGGCCATCGGCAGGGGCGTGGAGAACTGCTGCAGGCGCACCTGTTCCTCGGACCGCCGGGTGTGCGAGGGCTCCAGCGCCGCCAGGGCGCAGAGCATGGCGAGCATGTTGGCGGGACCGTCCGGGCCGGCTCCGGCGCGGCGGCGCATGGCGCGCCCGTAGCGTTGCAGGAACAGCACCAGCGCGGCCTCGGCCGCTTCGTAGGCGTCCTTCCACAGCCAGGCGCCCCCGGCGTCGGTCCCGCCGAACGCGCGGGTCATGGCGTCTCTCAGCGTGGACGCGTCGAGCGGCCTTCCAGCCTCCAGGAGGGGCAGCAGGGTCCGGGCCGCGGCGATGAGGGCTTCGGCCCGGGCGGGCGGCAGGACGGCCCGGGCGGGCGGCGGACCGTAGCCCACGACGGGCGCGAGTGGCGGGGCGGACGGGCGCGCGGCGGCGTCCGCCGGGGAAACGGCGTCGGGCATGGAAGTCTCCGGATGGGTCGGGATGGAAAGCCGGCGGCGAACGGGGCGGTATCCCTCCCGCGCCGCGCCGCCGGACCGCCTGCCGAACGGCCCGCCGGACTCCGGGGGGCGGGTCGCGCGAACGCGAACCGGTGCGATCAGCCGAAGCGGGCCCCCTCGGCGGTGAACGTCCAGGCATTGACGGCCAGGGTCTCGTCCACCAGGGCGTCGGACGTTTGGTAGTCGTACTCGCGCTCGAGTTGCCGGTAGAGCCAGCGGGCCAGATCGCGCATGGCCTCGACGACCGTGTCCTCGGCGCCGTCCGTCATGGGCTGCCAGGTCGGGCTGTCGCGCTCGACGTCGACGGTCATCGTGTACTCGTGGCAGTAGCGCCCGCGCTGGCGGACATCCGCGGCGAGCTGGAAAAAGTTGCGGCGCTGGACCGCCTGCAGGGTGTCGGCGATCCCGTGCAGATCCGTGTCGCGCGGCGCGTGCGCCCGGATGGCGCGGGCCGCGCCGGGTACGTACTCGTACGCGCCCTCGAACGAGGCGCCACTCCCTTGGAAGGCGAACCCGGAAAACCAGACGCAGGGTTTGTCTCTCGTCCCGCCGCCCATCAGCGGCACGGGGCGGGTCTTGAGCGTCACGCCGAGCAGCCCGCAGACGGTCTCGAAGTCGTCGTACACGAACTCGTGCCAGTCATAATCCAGGCACGACTCCCGGAACCAGGCGCGGGCGCGCTCCTTCGCCGCGCCGGACAGTTCCTTGAGTTCGTAGACGGTGGTTTCGACGATGCGGGGCATGGCGGCTACCTCCCGGGCTGCGCAGCGGCGGGTTGCGGATCGGTCCGGGTCGCGGCGGCGGCGTGGCGGCTGAGCGCCGCATCGAGCTCGGGGCCGCGCTCGACGATGCGCCGGGCGGCGCGCGCGGCCTCCGCGTACACGGAGATCGGAGCCCTGGCGCGGAAATGCAGGTCGCGCTCGATCGTCAGGCCGAACGGCAGGCGGGTGGCGGCGATCTCCGAAAGGCTGGCGTAGCCCAGCTCCGGGAAGCCGAAGCCCAGATCGCACAATCCGAACAGAGTGTCCTCGTCCTCGCCGAGTTCGGTGAACAGCCAGGTGGCGGCGCCGCAGGGGTTGAACAGCTTGAGCGGGGGCCGGGGATCGGCGTCTGGCAACGCGGCGTTCTTCAGCAGTTCGGCGCGCTGGGACTCGGTGATGAGTTTCATGGGCGTCTCCGGTCAACGTCAGTGGAAATTGGCGGCTTTTCGGCGGACATCTGCGGGGCGCAGCCCGGCGGGCCGAACTCGACCGCGATGTCGTCGCCGTCGACGGCGATGGCGACGGCGCGGTCGGTGGGCATCAGCCAGTGGATCTCCGTCCACAGGGCGCGGGCGATGGCGCGCTTGCGCGCCTCGTCCCCGTCCGTCCCCGGCGCGTCCGCGCGCTTGGCGTGGACAACTCGTCGATTGCCGTTCACGACGCGGTCGCCGCGGCTGGCTCGCCCAGGGTCACGGTGATCCGGCCGTTGCGCACGGCGATGTCCGCGCCGCGCTCGCGCGGAATCAGCCAGGACAGCTCCCGTTCGACCGCGTCGGCGATGGAGCGCCGCCGCGCCTCGTCGTCGGAGACCAGGAGCCGCGTGGCCAGATGCAGCGCCTCGCGCTCGAACTCGATGCGCTGGCGCTCCCAGGAATCCGCGTCGGCGTCGTCCGAGGGCGAGAAGTAGGCGTCGTACAGCAGCCCCGCGAGTTCGTGCGGGTCGAGCGCGCTGTCTGCGGTCACCAGCGGCCGCGCGTCCTCCACCCAGGTCCAGGCCTCGCCCGCGAACGCGAGGTCCGTGGGGAGGTCGAGGGTGCGGTCCGGTCGCCCGGGCGATCGCACGGTGGCGACCGTGCGAATCGTCTCCGGCCGCGGCGGGAGCGTCCCGGCGCCACCCGCGCGATCCGGGGCGGGCCAGTCCTCCAGCGCGTGGATCGTGCCGCCATCCGTGACCTCCGTGCGGATCGCCACAATGCGCGGGATCGCGTCGTACCAGCCGAATCCCTCCAGCCTGCGGTCGGGCTCGAACAGCCGGTGCGTCACGCCGCCGCGCTCCGCGGCGCGCCGGAACCCCTGCGCCTCGGGCGGCTCGGGATCGGCCGCGACGAGCAGCGCGTCGGTGCCGATGGCCTGGAGCTTGGGCGCCTCGCGCCAGTGGTCGATGTCGGCCACGGCGGGGCGCCAGGAACGAAGCTCGGCCGGCGGCGATTCGATTTCGATGCCGGCCCGGCGAGCCCGTTCCCAGTCCGCGAACGACGGGCGGGGATCCGGATCGACGGCGAGCGCCCGGTAGATCGCGTGTCGGGCGGCCTCGCGCATTTCGTCCAGAAACGGCGTCTCGACCGCCTCCTTGCGGGCGGGCAGCACGAACTCCAGTTCGGGACAGTCCTCGATGTCGGCGGCCACGCTCCAGTGCGCGCCGCCGACGGATTCGACCGACGGCAGCCGAACGGCAACGGTCAGGCCGTGGAAGTTCACGTCCGGGTCGTTCAGCGCGAACCGCCGCGGGCGGTTCCGGAACACCCCGAACACCAGGCCGCGCCAGCGCTCGACATGCACGGCGCCGTCGAGGAACGCCCGGCGCGGCAGCGCCTCGGCGTCCCTTGGCGAGCGGTCGGCGCGTCCCCAGTACACCGGGAGCGGGTAGTGGACGGTGGCGGCTTCCAGCGCGCCGCGGATCTTGTCGTCCGCCTCGGTCTCCCCCGCCGGAAACCGCACGGCCGTGCCGTGCGGATACGGTGCGCCGACATCCGGAAGTACCTCGGCCGCGGCCTCCCCCGCGAAGTGGTCCGGCTCGAGCTCTACTCGCCAGCCGGGCGCGTCGCCCGGCGCGCGGGGCCGCGAGGAGACGGCGCAACCCCGGCGCGCCAGGCTCAGCATGCCCATCCCGGCGGCGTCCTCGCGTTCGACGAGATCGCCGCTCCAGCCGTTCTCGCCGAACGACAAGAGAACCCGGGGGTCGGCGATGCCCTGTCCGTCGTCGAGGACGGTGACGGTCGGCCCGCTGTCGCGTTCGTGCTCGCCCAGCACGACGTTCACGCGCGTGGCATCGGCGCGGCGGGCGTTTTGCAGCGTTTCGGCGAAGATGTCCGCAAGCGTCGCGGCGAAGGTGCGGGTGACGCGCTTGAGCGCGGAATCGTGGATGCGCGCGCGGATCGTTCGGGTGTCGTTCATGGAGCCTCCCTGTGGCATGGGAAAAGGATGCGCCCCGCCCGGGCGGAAATCCGGGCGGGGCGCGCGACAGCGGACGGCTACTGCGTCTGTGTCGCCTGGCGCAGGAACTCAGGCACGTCCGCGGCCTCGCCAGCGGTCTCGCCGTTGGCGTCGGTTACTCCGGCGTCTGCGGCTGAGTGCCCGACATCGCCGGCGCCGTTGCCGCTCGCCGGAACGTCGTTCCGCTCGCGAGCCGAGGCGGCGTGGCCGTTGCCGCCGGTGGCGTGTTCCGCCTGAGCCGGCGCGTCGTCCTTGCCGTCGGGCGCAGGCTCTGCTTCGGCGTCGCCGCCCGCGTCGAACGCCGCGAACCCCGGCGGGGTCCAGGCGAGCGCGGCGGCGTGTTCATCGGCGCCGATGCCGACGGGCGGCTTGCCGGCGGCGAACGCCTCCTCCATGGCTTTTGCCAGATCGACCTTCTTGTACTTCGAGCGCGCCGACGCCCAGGCCGGCCCCAGCGTGTCGCGGGCGATGGCCAGGATGCGGTCCTTGCGCAGCCGCGACCACACCAGATCCGCGGTCGGGCGCACGTGCTTCGCGAACTCGATGCCGAGCCGGGCGACGGTGGCTTCCAGTTCCGGGCGGGCCTCGTGCTCGAACGCGAGCTGGCCCCGGACCGTGCGCGCGACGGCGGCGGCGAACAGCTTCTCCTTGTCCGCCCGCGGCAGGTTGCGCAGCGCGTCGAAGCAGGCTGCGTCGTCGTCGGCCTCTATCCAGTCGAACGGCAGGTCCGACCAGTCCGCCAGCATCGCCTCGCCGGGGCTTGAGGCGGCGAAGCCGTCGTCGTTCATGCGCATCGCGGGCCGGTCGGCGGTTTCCTTGAACGCGATGTCGAGCGCGTGGTACGCGGTCGTGTAGCCGTGCGCAAAGACCGCGCGCACCATCTGGAACACGGTCAGGTCGAACGCGGCCTCGAAGTCGGTCGCCAGGTGCGCCTTCACCAGCGCCGTGCGGATGGCGCGCAGGTCGTCGGCCAGCCCGATGCCCACGCCCGCCTCCTGCCGGGCCGTGGCGCGCGGATCGGGCGGCGGCGCCAGCGGTGCGGAGACGGCCGGCGCATCGACGCTTCCGGCGCCCGCCGTTCCGTTCCCGGCGGTCGTGTCGGCAGCGTGGCCGTTCGCGCCCGCGGCGGCGGGGTCCGCCTTCGGCATGTCCTTAGGCTTCACTAGCCCCTGGACGATCTGCAACGTCCCGTCGCGCCCGACGGTGGCGATGGCCCCGGCGATGGCGAAGTCCTCGCGGCGGAACCGCGCGCGGGCCTCCACCGCCTGCTCGATCGCGTCGAGCCGCTCGTCGATGGACTCCGCTTCGGCTTCGAGCGCCTCGGTCCAGTCCTCGTCGTCGAGGTTGGCCAGTTCGTCGTGGCGCGTGCGCAGCCGCTCGGTCTCGGCGGTTTCCTCGTCCGTGGGCTCGCCCGGCCGCGGATGGACCCGGCCGTAGCGCGCGGCGGTGCTCCAGTCGACCTCCAGCCTCGCCTCGGCCCACTTCCAGCGGGTGGACAGCTCGTCGGCGACGGCTTCGAGCTTCTTCATGGCCAGATCGTTCAGGAGCGCCGGATCCTCGAACCACGTCCCGTTCTCGTGCCCGTCGGCGAACAGATCCCGCATCACCGGGCCGCCAGCGGCTTCGTAGGCGTCCACGCTCACGAACCGGGCCAGCGCCGAGGAACCCGGCACCCGCTCCTCGGTCATCAGGCGCTTGACCTGCCAGGCGGTGGGCCGGTAATCCTGCGCGGAGACCTGTTCCCACACGGCAAGCTGGCGCCCGGTGTCGGGGGTGACGGCGAACGCTTTGAGCGTCTCCAGGTCGATGGCCTCCTCCCGGTAGGCATCGAGGAGTTCCGGGGCGGCGTTGCCGAGGCGCAGGCGCTGCTCGACGATGCGTTCGGAGACGCCGAAGCGGTTCGCGATGGCCGCGACGGACAGTCCGTCGCCCGCAAGGGCGGAGAACGCCGCCACCTGGTCGGCGGGGTGCATGGCGATTCGCACGACGTTCTCGGCCAGCGACAGTTCGCCGCCGTTGGCGTCGGGCGCGATCCGGCAGAGCACCGGAAGCTCGGGATCCAGCGCGCCGTCTCCGGCGAGCGACTGCAGCGCCGCGAGGCGCCGGCCGCCGGCGAGGACGGCGAAGCGTTCGTTCCCGTCGTCGTCCGTGCCGTCGGCGCGTGCTACGAGGTTCTCCAGCAGACCGTGGGCCCGGATCGAGGCCTCGAGCTCGGCCTGGGCGCGGTCGTGGGCGGGGGTCTTTCTGACGTTCTCGGGCGCCAGGAAAAGACGCGACAGCGGGATGTCCCGGATGACGGCGCCGGGCGGGGAAGCGGTTGGGTTCATGCGATTCTCCAGGGTGGGAAGACAGGGGGCGCGGCCCGGCTCTCTCCGGCCGGCCCGCGCCCGACCGGTCCTCAACCGGCCGGCCTCCTCGCGGAGCCGGGGCAAGGCCGGGCCGAACGGATCGGAAGGGGGCGCACGGGCCGGCGGGACCGTGGCGTTGCCGCCAAAGCGGGAAACGGCGGTCAGGCCGCGATGGCGATGCGCTCGCCCCAGGGCGCGCGGGCGAAGTCCGAGGGCGGATCCGACCAGTCGATCCAGAGCACCGGATAATCCGGCTCGGTGTCCGGGTAGCGCGAGCACTCCATGTCCGTGAAGTACAGGCACGCGCCGGGTCGGATGCCGCGTTCGTCGAGCCAGGCGAAGCCGGGCCGGAAGTCGGTGCCGCCGCGACCGCGCACGACGACCTCCTCCGGCAGGTCGAACGCGGAATGCTCCGCGGCGTCCCGCACGGCGGTGTCGACCTGCAGCGAGACGACGCGCTCGGGCTGGATGTCGGCGGCGATTTCGCGCACCTCGGTCCAGAACTCGGCAAGCGTGCCCGCCGGCAGTGAGCCCGACGTGTCGATAAGGACCGCCAGGGTCCCGATGCCCTCGGAGCGGATTGACGGCAGGTACAGCCCGCCGTCGATGAAGCGCCGGTTGGGCGCGCTCCACGAATAGTCGCTTTTGGCGGCGTCGGCCATGTACCGGCGAAGCAGCGCGCACCAGTCGAGCTTCGCGACGTGGGCGCTCCTCACGGTCTCTTTGACGGCGCCGGGGAGCTTGCCTTCGGCCTTGGCGAGGCTCGCCGCCTGGTGCATGGCCTCGTCCCAGGCCTGTTCCTCGGCGGTTACCTCGGACGGCGACAGCCCGGCATCCGACCCCCGGGTGCCGTCGGCCGCGGGCGCGTCCATGACCTCGCCGGTGCCCGACGGGTCATGGCTCGGCGGGGCGTTGCCGGACGCGTTCGATGGGCTCCGGCCCGGCTCGGCGCCAGCGTCGGAGCGTGGGTCGGAGTTTGTGCTGCATGGATCGTTGCCGGTGTCGCCAGCGGATCGATCATTGCCCTGTTCCGCTTCGGGTTGTCCACCCGATGACGGACTGGACAAGGAGGAGTCGGTGCTTGTTGAAGGCGGCGCTGGGTTGCCGGCTTCGCCGTCTTCGTCCGGCTCCGGCAGCCGGTCGTAGGCTTCCTCCACGCTCAGCCCTTCCCACGCCTCGGCGTCCGGCGGCAGCGTGAATCCCGCGTCGCGCAAAAGGGGATGGGTCACGAGCTGCGAGGCGCGCTGCCAGCGCTCCGGGTCACGCGCTCGCCGCCGCGTGTGGTGCTTGAGCGCGCAAGCGAGGACCGCGCGGGCGATGGCGGCCTCGATCGCGTGCGCGGCGGTCTCGGCAACCCAGGCGGGAGAATAGCGGATCTCTTGTCCGTCGCTCGCGAGCGTCTTGCGGGACGGATCGGCCCGAAGCGGCAACCGCAATGCCAGGCTCCCGAAAAACGGCTGCTTGCGCAGCAGCTCCGTGACGCAGGCGCTGACGCGCCGGGCGGACTCCGACTGGACGCCCGCGTGCATCACGCCGCCGCCCGCGGCGCTTCGGCCGCCTCCCCGAAATACCCCGCGAACTGCTCCATCAGCGCGTCGGCGTCGCGCTTGACCCGCCGGCGGGCCGCCGGATCGAACGTCCGCGACGGGCGCAGCGCGTCCGGCTCGACGCTGGCGATTCTCTCCTTCACCTGCTCGCACAGCCGCGCCAGTTCCCCGTCGCCGAAGATGTTGAGCCGGGGCACGACGTCGACCAGGTCGCGGATGTTCTCGATCATGGAGTTGCGGAACACCAGCGGCTTGCCGTCGCCGTCCTCGCGCAACCGGTCCGAGACCCGCTCGACCGCCTCCCCGAGCCGCCGGTACAGGTCGCCGACGGCGCCGTGCAGGCGCTCCTCGACCTGGCTTTCGATATCCCGCTTGACCCGCTCGGTGTCGTCGCTGGCGAGCTTGGCGATGAAGTGATCGGCATCTGGCACCGCGGAGATCCGGTAGCGGATGGAGAACTTGCTCTTGAGCGCGGCGCTTGAGGGGTAGTCCCCGATGCGGAACAGCCGCCCGAGGTCCAGCCGCGCCCGCTCGATGTTGTCCTCGTAGTCCTCGACGAACCGGGCGCGCTCCCGCACCATCTTCTCGCACAGCCCGTCCATGAGTTCGGTGTAGCGCTCGTAGTTGGCCACGGTGAGCAGCCGCGCGCCCTTGTCGTCCCAGGGCAGGGTCTGCTCGTAGTGCGCGGTCCTGGCGCGGCTCACCGTGGCGGTGAGCGCCGCGAACGCGTCCTTCGGCAGCAGCCGCTTGTTGTAGCGGCCCGCGCTGGTACTTGCGTCGTGGTGCACGGCGACATGGGTGCTGGCGGCGCGATCGTAGAGCCGCCCGGACCAGGCGGCGATCCTGAGGGACACCAGCATGGCGTCGGAATTGAGGTCCATGAAGTCCTCCTTCGTTATCGGAGCGTCCACTCGGGGACGCGGAGGGCGGCAGCCAGCTTGCGCTTGGCCGCCTCGAGGTTCGGGGCGCGCACCTTGTGCTCGCGCGAGGGTGCGTCGCCGACCGGGTAGTGCAGGATTCGCCAGACCGGGGACGCCGCCATCACCGCGTCCTCGCCGCGGCCCAGCGGATGAACGCGGGCGTGCGCTGCAGTGCCGGGTCGCGGCGGATGCACGAACCCACCAGGAACTCACCCACCTCCCGGCGCAGGCGCTGCGCGTAGGTCACGATGGCGTCGAGGTTCACGTCGCTCGCCAGCCGGTAGAGCGAGCCGCACAGCGCGATCAGGGCGCTCGCGTTGTCCGGCACGTCGGCGTTGTCCGGATCGTCGAGCACGGCGCGCGGGTGCGGCAGTTCCCGCCAGACCTGCAGGAACGCGCACAACTCGATCGCCGCGGCCTCCCCGACGGCGCCGCGCAACAGCGCCCGCTCGGCGCCGGGATCGAGGCCGTTTCGGCGCTTGACGATACCGCTGGCGAACTCCCAGGTGCGCGGACAGGCGAACGCGCGCTCGCGCGACTGCGGATCGAAGGTGTGCAGCAGGTCGGGCCGAAGCTGGATGAAGAACAGCACTTCCGGGGCGATGCCGTGCGCAGCGCCCCAGGCGCACCAGTCCCCGGCGTCCACCTTGATCTCCAGGTGCACGAACCGGGAGGCCAGCGGCGTCGGCATCCGGTTCACGACGCCGCGGTCGCCCTCCCGGTTGCCGCAGGCGATCAGCGAAGCGCCCTCGGGCAGCTCGTACTCGCCGACCTTGCGGTCGAGCACCAGTTGATACAGCGCGGCCTGGACCATCGGCACGGCCGACGGCAGCTCCTCCAGGTTGATGAGCCACGAGCCGGCGTCGTCCGAAGGCGGCAGGAACGCCGGCGGCGCCCACCGGGTGCGGCCTTCGGGATCGCGCCAAGGGATGCCGCGAAGATCGACAGGGTCCAGCAACAGGGCGCGCACGTCGACGTAGGTGCGCCCGGCGGCCGCGGCGACCTGTTGGGCGATCTGCGACTTGGCCGCGCCGGGCGGGCCCCAGACGATGCAGGGCTGGCGCGCCTCGACCAGCAGGGACAGCGTAGAGGCGAGTTCGCTCGGGCGGAGCGTGTAGTCCGCGGACACGGAATCGGGTTCGGTCATGGATGGGCTCCGGGTTGGTGGAAACGGAACGCGGACGCCCTCCGGCGTCCGGCCTTCGCCCGGCCCGAGGCCCGACTCGCCTCGCGGAGGCGCGCCGCGGGGAAGGGAAACGCGGGAAGGGGTTGGCGGGAACGGGAGGCCGGACCTGTGGCGCCGCTACACGCGGGGGTCCGCATCGGCGGGCGCGGCCGGGACGCCGGTCAGCGCCGGCAGGGAGAGGCGCGTGGGCGAGAGCGTGTGGCCGATGCGCCGTTCAAGCGCAACGTAACGGCGGTACAAGTCCGGGCGAAGCCGGGCGGCTCGCGCGAGATCGGCCCGGGACGCGAGGATGCAGAACGAGCATGACAAACGTGACATCCCGGCGGAGTACGCCCAGTGGGGCGACTGCCCGGATGCTTCGATGACTTGAAATACCTCGGCGGCGGACAGGCCGTGGATCGGCAGCCAGTCGTACCACTCGCGGCCGGCCCGGCTGTTGCGGTCGTTGCGCTTCCAGGGATCGCGCTTGGCCCGCGCCGGGCTCTCGTCCGCCCGCATTCCCATGGCGCTGACAATGCGTCCGCCGAAGCGCGGATGGGCTTTCAGGTAACGGCGCAGCTCGCGCTCAATCGGACCGCGCTTCCAGCCGGCGGTGCAGTAGCGACGCGCCGAATCGGGAAAACGGCCCCGGTCCTCGATGCCTTCGAGCAGTGTCTTGCCGGACGCGACGGGCGCCAGGATCAGCGGCACGCCCGGTGGAATCGTCGCCTCGATATGCTTGATCGTGCCGGGCCACTCCACCTCGCCCAACGGGGCGTGGACGATCAGCAGTTGCCCGCGCGGGACGATCCGCGAAAGCAGGATCGTCATGGCCTGGCTGTCCTTGCCGCCGGAGGAACTGCTATGGTGACCTCACCATAGCAGCTCTTATCGCGAGCGATTGACTATGTAGAGTGCATCGGGTAAGTCCTTGAATTTACTGAACAGCATGGCCGAGTGACTTACCATAGTTATCGTTCTTCTCCCTTCATCGGTAGAGGAGAACGAAAATGCCTTCAACGCGTAAGCAAGACGAGCGCCACGACCAATCCTACGAGGCACGCGAGAAGTTAACGTCGGAATTTAGGGATTACCTGGGACGCACGGACCTCACGACTGCCTACATTCGCTTACTCGACGGTGCCGCCAAGCACTTCCTCATTTGGGCTGTCCGAGAGCAGATCCACCTAAGGTCGATCGACGACAACGCAGTGCGTCAATTTCGATTTCACAACTGTGTGTGTCCAATGGCCGAGGGAGGCCTCCCTCGTCACAAGCGGTGTGCCCCACAGTTGCGTAAAACGATGTATGGGGTCGAGCATTTCGTGCAGTTTCTGGAGCAGACTGGGCGCACCGACGACCCGGGCGAGCAGGCGTTAGGCCAGCACCTGCTGACGGCCTTTCTGGCGGATTGCAAGAGTCAGGGCTTCTCGGCCAGTGTTCGTAGAAAGCTGCGAAGCCACTCAAGTCACTTTCTCGTTTGGCTTCATAGAACGCGAACATCCATCACATCGGTGAGTCCGGATGTCATGAATGACTTCCTGAATCATGACTGCATCTGTCCGAGGTACTTCATAAAACCGCGAAGAGCTGAAGACAGAACCATATATGCCCTTCTGATACGCAAGTTCGTCAACTTTCTTGGCGACCACGGCGTAGCGCCCAACGCCTATCTGGATGCAGCGGGCACCAACGATTCCAGCCTTGGTGATTTTCGCCGTTGGCTTGCACAACATCGCGGCGTAACTGCATCCACGATCCACACCTATTGCCGGGAGGTTTCGCCGATTGTCGAGAAAATGGGCGAAGAACCGACGCAATACGACGTTGCGCTCCTTAGGGAGACTCTGCTTGATCGTCTCGGAATGCTGTCCGTTACTCATGCCCGAAACGTCCTCATTGCAGTGCGGATGTACGTGCGGTTTCTCGCGACACGTAACGAGTGTGATCCATCACTCATTGACGCCATACCAAAACCCAGCGCCCGAGGGTTGTGGAAACCTCCTCGGCATATTCCGATGAAAGATATCGAGCGCGTGATCGCTGCATGTGACGGCTGTACCGCCGCGGGGATTCGTGACAAGGCGATTTTGCTACTGCTGGCGCGCCTTGCGCTCCGGGCCGGCGACATCTCCGCTCTTCAACTTTCCGACATAGATTGGTGCAATGGACGGCTGCACGTCTGCGGAAAGTCAAAACGTTCAACCTGGCTGCCGCTCCCTCAAGACGCGGGGGATGCGCTGTTGGAATACATCACCACCAGTCGTCCAAACATCGCAACAGGCAGAGTTTTCCTGCGTGTTCGAGCGCCCAACGGACCGCTGGGCAGCTCCCATACCGTATCGGACATTGTCTCAAGCGCCATGAAACGTGCCGGTGTCGTAAGCCCAGGTACCGCAGGTGCTTACCTCTTCCGGCACTCGGTCGCAACCGACCTTCTCCGGTCCGGCGCCTCTCTCGAGTTCATTGGTGCGCTGCTCCGCCACCAGTCCCCGGATACGACGATGATCTACGCGAAGGCGGATGTTCCGATGCTTCACGAAGTGGCCCAGCCGTGGATTGGAGGTGCGAAATGACCATTACCGACCTTGCCAAGCCGTACATCGAGATGAAACGTCGACTTGGATACAAATTCAGGGATGGTGACGATATCCTGCTTCCATTCGCTGCCTTCGCAGACGAACACCAAGACGTATTTGTTTGCGGCGCGAGGGTGGTTCAGTGGGCATCGACGGCACCCTCAGCCAAACGCGCGCAGAAAAGGCTGGCCATCGTTCGAAGCTTCGCCATTTGGCTTCATGCTGAAGATGCCAGACACGAGATCCCTGATCCTAACGCGTTCGGAAGGAAAAAAAGAAAGAGACCCACCCCGTATCTGTTAACGCAGGAGCAAATCCGGCAGATCATGGATGCCGCGCTGCTGGTTCCGCCGGCGGGTTCAATAACACCCCATACGGTTCGCACAATGATTGGCCTCGGTGCGACAGCCGGGCTGCGCCGATCGGAAGTGGCAGGTCTCATGCTAACGGACCTCACCCCGGATGGCCTCACAATCCGAAATTCCAAATTCGGAAAGTCACGCCTCGTCGCGCTTCACCGGAGCGTTCACGCGGTTCTCCAGAAGTACATTTCGCGCAGGGTGAAGATCGGGGGCGCCCACGACCACCTGTTTGTCCTTGCGAGCGGAAAACCGCCGACTGCAAACTATCTGAGCCAGACGTTTCTCCAACTCGTGCGTTCGGTTGGTCTTCGCGGTGGACCAGGCGAACCGGGCCCGCGGTTCCACAGCTTGCGACATTCGTTTGCAGTTAGATCCCTGGAAGCTGCAAGCCATTCGAACCGGACAGCCGTCAGTCGGCATATGCTCGCACTGACCACTTATCTCGGCCACTCTAGCGTAGAAGGCACATATTGGTATCTGGAAGCAACGCCACCGCTTTTGCGGTCAATTGTCGAAGCTGCGGAGAGAACACATACCAGGAGGTCGGAGCGATGACATGTCTTGCACCGCATCTTGAGACGTTCCTGCGGGTGCATTTGCCGCGAGACTTGCGGGCGAGCGTGCACACCAGCGCCAGTTATGCGCAGAGTTTTCTGCAGTTCACCAGATTTGCGGCTGCGAGATTGTCGACGGAGCCCAGTCAAATCGCCATCGAGCAGTTGAGCGTGCAGGTGGTCCTAGATTTTCTCGATTCACTTGAGAAGGAGCGAGAAAACAGCATTCGGACACGTAATCTTCGCCTAGTCGCGCTGAAATCGTTTTTCCGATACCTGGAGTATCGCGATGCGTCATGCCTTGAGTTGTCACGGCAGGTGCGCGCAATACCCTCAAAGCGATTCGAGCAACGACTGATCGAATACCTCGATCAGGATGAAATGCAAGCATTACTCGATGCGCCTGACACGTCCACGACCAATGGTGTGCGGGACCGCGCAATGCTCCATCTTACCTATGCTGCCGGATTGCGAGTCTCAGAGCTGCTCGGCATAAATCGCGCAGACTTAGGACAAAATCTGGAAACCGTGCATGTGCTTGGGAAGGGTCGACGTGAGCGTGTGTTGCCTCTCTGGAAGGAGACGCGGTCAGTGCTGGAAGATTGGCTGTCAATCCGACCCAGTAGCAACGTGGACCGGGTCTTCCTCAATGCCCGGGGACGGCCGATGAGCCGACATGGTTTTGCACACCGGCTTAAGCTCCACGTATCGGTTGCGAAACGCAAGATGCCATCGATGGCGAGGAAAACGGTTACTCCACATGTTCTGCGCCACAGCTGCGCCATGAACACTTACAAGGCAACCAATGGCGACGTGCGAAAGGTCTCGATCATGCTCGGCCATCTCGGTTTGAAATCGACCGAGGTGTATGTGCGCACTGATGTGCTCGAAAGGCTCGAAGTGCTCGAAGCAAGAACGGCACCGCAGATCAGAAGAGGACGATACGACCATGCGCAGGACAGGTTGACGGCGATGCTGAAGGAGGTCGCGAGGGTTTAACTATGGTAAGTCACTCGGCCATGCTGTTCAGTAAATTCAAGGACTTACCCGATGCACTCTACATAGTCAATCGCTCGCGATAAGAACTGATCGCGACGAGGGCGCCGTTGCGGATCATCGCCCGGCACTCGGCGGGGAGGAAGAGCTCGGCGCTGGGGCGGGTCCGGCGCGGGCGTCGAGGGAGGGGACCGCTCACAGCCAGCCGCGTTCGGCCATGGAAACCGCCCGCCCGTCGGTGACCACGAGGTGGTCGACCAGGCGCATGTCGACCAGCGCCAGCGCCCCGCCGAGCTTCTCGGTCAGGGTGCGGTCCGCGTCGCTGGGCTCGGCCACCCCCGACGGATGGTTATGGAAGGCGATCACGGCCGCGGCGTCGCGTTCGAGCGCCTGCTGCACGACCACGCGCGTATAGACCGTCGCCCCGTCGATGGTGCCGTTGAAAAGTTCAGCGATCTCGATCAGGCGCAGACGGGTGTCGAGTTATGTGGATATCCACATAACTCGACTAATGTGTAGCGACTGTTTATGTGGAGCAAGGTGCTTTTGGGTGCTTTGGTGCTTGGCACATTGACCAAGCTGCTTCACATAAGTAGTTCCGCGCGCACGTAGGATGATCGGTCCCCTCAACCACTATGGGAGATCGACATGTCTATGCGCACGCACATCTATCCGCACAAGCGCTACTATTGGTACGCGGGCTCATCGGTCGCCGATTGGCTCGACGACTTTTCCGCTTGGCTCAAGGCCTCCGGCTACTGCAAGGCTGTGATCCGCGGCCACGTGGCGGCATTGCGTCACTCACTTGAGCCACTCGCGCCCCTTCCACGCGATCGCTGTTTCTCGCAAGCCGAGCTGGAACAGATCATTGCGCATCCCAAGCGACCGCAAGGCTTCGCAGCCACACGTTGCGCCTTTGGGCATTTTCTGCGCTCCTGCGATCAATGGATCGATCCGCCGAGCACTGGGCCGCACGTCGAGTTGATGGACGCCTACCATGAGTATCTCTTGGAGATTCGCGGTCTGGCGCCGGCCACCGTTAAGCAGCACGAGGGGCACGTCAAGTCGTTCCTCAACACGGTACTGCCACCAGGTGGCCGTCTGGCGAACGTGACCGCCGGGGACGTTGAGCGCTTCATCGCCGTACGGTCTCGCCAGATACACCGCCGGAGCTTGAGCACCCTCGCCGCCCAACTGCGCCTGTTCTTGCGCTTTTGCACCGACCGCGGCGATCTACCGGCGGGCTTGGATATGTTCGATAGTCCGCGTCGGTATCGAGGCGAGCGGCCGCCGCGAGCGATTCCATGGGCGCTGGTCGAACGGCTACTCGAGTCGATCGACCGATCAAAGCCAATCGGTCTTCGCGATCACGCGATCTTCTACCTGATGGCACAGTACGGACTGCGCACAGGTGAGATCCCCCTGCTGAGACTTGACTCGATCGACTGGCAAGCACGCACGATCCGGGTCGAACAGAGCAAGACGCGCTCCACACTGCTGTTGCCGTTGACCGGTCCCGCCGCCAAGGTGTTACGGCGCTACCTTCGTGAGGGCCGACCGGCTACCGATCGACCCGAGCTGTTCCCGCGCTTCATCGCGCCGTCCGGCCCGTTGACTCGTGGTGCCATCGCCACGGCATTCCGCCGCTGCGTAAAACGTAGCGGGCTGCCGCTGAACGATGCATCACCTTACGGTCTCCGACATGGGTTCGCCATGCGCTTGTTGGAACGCAACGTCGGCGTCAAGGCGATCGGCGACCTCCTCGGTCACACGACCCTGGAAGCCACCAGCACGTATCTTCGGCTGCAGATCGACGCGCTGCGCGATGTGGCCCTGCCGTTGCCGGGAGAGTGTCATGCGCATCGATAATCCAAGCACCGTCTTCGAGCACTGGGCGCATCGCTACACCGAGCACATGAAGGCGCTCGGCCGTAGCTTCTACCACGACACCTGGACGATCAAACGACTGTGCCGCTTTCTGGCGGAGCGCGGCACGATCGATCTTGACCAGGTGCTTTTCGAGCAGTGGTGTGCCACGCATCGGGGCCTGTGCGCCAACGTGCGTCGCACTTACCAACGTGTTGTGCGCAAGCTCTGCCTGTACCGTCAGCGCATCGAGCCCGACTGCTTCGTGCCCGATGCCTCGCGATTCCCACAGCGGCAGCCCCACCGAGCGCCGGTGATCGTTAGCCCATCTCAGATCGCAGGACTGCTCCGCGCGACCGAAGCGTTGCGCTGTCACGGAGCGGTACCACTGCGATCGGCCATGATGCGCCTTGCAGTCGTGCTGCTCTACACCGCAGGTCTTCGCCGAGGCGAGCTAGTGCGCCTTCGGCTTGGCGACATCGATCTCAAGAACGGTACGGCTAAGATCCGCGACACCAAGTTCTACAAGTCGCGGTTCGTGCCACTGTCGATAGATGCTCAACGTGAGCTTCGAGCGTATCTCAAGCAACGCCTGGCTTCACCGTGGAACGTGTTCGCCGATGCGCCGTTGATCGGCGGTCACCAGCACACCACCGTCATCCACGACTACTGCGGCCGTGCCATCAACGCCGGCATACGTCAACTGTGCATCGCGGCCAACGTCCGCGATGCGGACGGCCGCTTGCCACGGGTCCACGACTTCCGCCACAGCTTCGCCGTGCAAGCCTTGCTGCGGTGGTATCGCGACGGTGCCGACGTGCAGTCCTGTTTGCCGAAGCTCGCGATGTACATGGGTCATCAGTCGATCGCTTCCACAGCGTATTACCTGCACTGGATCCCGGAGATTGCACGCACGGCAAGCAGCCAGTTCGAGCGTCGGTTCGGTCACCTCATCGAAGGAGAACCGGCATGAAGCATCCAGGTCCCAACGCACTGAGCCGCTGCATCGTGCGGTTCTTCCAGGAGTATCTACCGACGCTTCGCGGCATGAGTGCACACACCATCCACAGTTACCGCGACGCACTGGTGCTGTACCTGCGTTTCGCAGCCGAGCAGCGTGAGCGACGCGTTGAAGATCTCGATTTTGACCATCTCACTGCAGCCTGCGTCGGTCGTTTCCTGGCTTACTTGGAAAGCGAGCGTGGCAACAGCATCGCCACGCGCAACGCGCGTCTGGCAGCACTGCATACCTTTGCACGCTTTGCCGTCGGCGAGTACCCCGAGCGGATGACCGAACTGCAACGCATCCTGGGTATCCCGTTCAAGCGCACCGCCGGTCGCGGTCCGGTCGAGTATCTCGACGAGGCAGAAGTCGAGGCGCTGCTGAAGCTACCTCGCGAGGCATCGGTCAGCGATCGCCGCGATCAGGCGTTGTTCGCGCTCATGTTCAACACCGGCGCGCGGGTACAGGAAGTGCTCGACATCACGGTCGGTGACATTCGACTCGAGCCGCCGTATCAAGTTCGCCTGCGCGGCAAGGGCGGCAAGACACGCAGCTGTCCGATCTGGGCCCGCACCGCCGTGCGGTTGCGTACGCTCATCGAACAGTCGTCGTCGGTCGATGCGGACAGCCCGCTCTTCACCAACCGACGGGGTCGCAAGCTCACACGCTTCGGCGTGCGCTACCTGTTGAACAAGCGTGTCGAAGCTTGCGCGGACAGCGTGCCAACGTTGCGCGGCAAACGGATTCACCCGCACTCGTTGCGGCATACCACCGCGATCCACCTGCTGAAGGCCGGTGTTGACTTCGCCACCATCAGCCAGTGGTTGGGTCACGCAACGCTGATCCCAACGATGCAGTACGCCCGTGCCGATATCGACACCAAGTGCCAGGCGCTCTCGCAGGTCTTTCCGGACGTGATGCCCGAACCCGTGGCCGGTCACATGTCGCCGCCGCAGCTCGACATGGTCAAATGGATGCGACGGCTGTGACCGCGCTTATGTGGAGTTGACGTTGTCGACTTCCAGCAGTTGCAAGGGATTGACGACCCAACTTCACATTACTGAGTGCTACACATTAGTCGAGAAAAATGACGCCGAAGACCTCGTTGCGCCGGCCGGCGAGCTTCAGGCGCAGGAAATCCGCGATGTCCCGCGGAGACTTCAGGAGGCGGCCGGGCCGCTGGCGCTGCTTGAGCACGGCCAGCGCGAGGGAGACGACGGAGGACTTCTCGCACTTCGAGAGCGAGGCGGGCGTGAGGGCTTGGAAGCGGTTGTCGGCGGCGGTTGTGGATGCGGTCATGGCGTAAAGGCTCCTGGACGGGCGGGAGGAAGGAACATCGGGGTCCGTCCCGGGCTTGGACGGCGCGCGCACACGCGCCAGCCCCCCGGGGCTCGCCCCGTCCGGGCCGGCCTCCGACTCCTCATGGCGCACCAGGCCGGCCGCTTCGTCCGGGACGGGCGACACGCGGGAATCCACTGTCCTCCAGGAGAGGGCGCGGCGGGACTGTGGGTTGGCGGCGCGCCGGGCCGGACAGTGCCATGGGGCGACCGAGGAGCCTCCCGATCGTGGGCAGGCTCCCGCCGAGTTGCGAGCGCCTCGCGTGGCAGGGCGATGGTAGGATGCCGGGGTTTTTTCAGGAGAGGACAGTGGACGGCGGAAAGAGGGTCCGATGCGCGTGACGCCGGCGATTTCGGTCATTGCCGTTCTGCTCGCGGCGGGCTCGGTGGCCAGGGCAGCGGACGACGGGTCAGCGCGGTCAGGGTGGTATCTGGGCGCTGGCCTTGGCGCGGGATGGACCTCCGACCTGACGCAGGAAGGCTGGAACCGGGACCGCTTCTGCACCCCGGACGCGGCGTGTTTCGACGAAGTGCCGATCCCCACCGTGTCGGGCTACCGCTGGCGCTACGACATCGCACTGGACAGCGGCGCGGCGTTCGAACTGTCCCTCGGCCGGTTCTTCGGACGAACCCGGCTGGAGCTGGCGGTCGCGCAGCGCACGAACGACACCCGCCAGACGTTCGCGGGCATCGCCTACCTCGACGGCTCGGCCATCCGGCCTCGGGCCGGCGGCACCGTCGCCTCCAATGGACGCGGCGCGATCGACCGCCGGCGCGTGCGTTCCGTTACCCTGGACGCCTATTACGATTTCCCGAACGCCTGGGGTGCGCTCACGCCGTTTGTCGGCGCCGGGCTCGGGCAGTCGTCCGTGGAAATGGCCGGCGTGCGGTTCTCCACCGACTACCGCAACGTGTCCGCCGCGGCCGAGGTCCACGACCCGCCGCTCTCGTTCTACAACAGCGTGCAGGACGAGGACCTGAACGACACCGCGTTCGTCTGGCGGGTGCACGCCGGGGCGGACTACGCGCTGGGCCGCAGGACCTCGTTGGGGTTGCGGCTGAGCTGGTCGGCGACCGGAGAGTTCGAGGACACGGGTACCTACCAGACCCATCCGATGCATGTGGTGGACCCCACTTTCACGAACACCAATGCGTTCGGCGGCGGGCGAAGCTGGACCCTGATGCTCGCATTCAGGCGCGGGATCGGCGAATGAACGCGGCGGCGCCCAACGGCGTGACTCCCGTGGCGCCCACCGCCGCGTCATGAACGACTCCCTGTTCCCCCCCCGAGAGGCATGCCATGGGCAATCGGCGGTCCCCGCGCAGGCACTTCGCCGTGCTGCTCGCGTTCCTGGGCGCAACGCTTCTGCCCGCGCAAGCGCAGGCCGAGCCGCTTTATGCGAGCGTTTCGCTGGGCGGCAACGTCACCGGCGACGTCACGCTGCGCAGCCGCAGCAACGATCGCGCCAGCATCTGCGACGAATACATCAACCCGCGGGCGTTGTCGGTGCCCGGCTGCACCGCGCCGGGCCGCGGTACGGGGGACGGATGGGCCGCGCCGTTCGACGGCGGCCGGGGCTTCTCCGCCGAAGCGGCACTGGGGTATCGCTTTTCGCCGCGATTCAGGGCGGCCGTCGTCTACGGTTACCACACGACGCATTTCGATCAGACCGTGTCCTCGACCGACGCCTCGGGCATCGACTTCGACAAGATCGGCAACGAACTGTCCACGGGCGAGGAGTCGCTGGGTACGGCGAGTTCCCACGAACTGTTCGCCGTCGCTTATCGCGACTGGCCCAACCGCAGCCTGTGGACGCCTTTCGCGGGCGTGGGCGTCGGCGTTGCGAAGGCGCGCAAGGACTTCTCCTGGCTCTGGGCCCGGAGCGCCGACCCGGAAGACATCCTGACCGGGCGCGACCAGCCCAACGCGGAGGAGATTCTCGGCAATCTCGCGGGAACGGTCAGCACGGGCCGCTCGGCGCTCAAGGACACGATGGCCGGGTTCACCGTGCTCGCGGGCGCATCGCGGCCGCTTACGGATACGGTTTCGGTGGCGATCAAGGTCCAGTGGACCCGTTTCGCCGCGTTCGAGTCCGGAGCCTATGGAGGCGGCGTGCTGCGCAGCCACCCGCCGAACCTGCGTCTGGACGGCAGCGAGCCCGTGTCCACCTGGACGAGGACCGACGACACGGACCGGTACTCCATCGTGCTGACGATGCGTTTCGCCTTGCCGTAGCAGGGGCGGATGGGGAGGCGGTATCGCCGCCCCGAACCCGGAGCGGAGTCGCGTCGGAACGCAATACCGTCGAGTGTCGTTCGGAATGGCCGATGAAGGAGCACGCGGCGGGCCACGCCGAATGCCGGGCGGAACACCGGCTGGCGGAGTGGAGCGGATACAATCGGTCGACGGTGCGGAGTATCGGGTTGAGACATCTGCTTTTGGGCATTCTGTTGGCGCAATCGGTGTGGGCGCAGACACAACCCGCGCCGGGATCGCCAATGCTCGAAGCCGGCCTTTCCGGCGGGAAAAGCCCCGCGTGTCCCGGACAATACGCCGGCGTCCAACGGGGCGGGGCGGGGCCGGTGTCCCTGTACTACATGCTGGAGAACTACCGCTGCGTGGATCTGGCGGGCACCGCCCATCGAATCGGTGTCTCGGTGCGTGTCGGACGATTCGACTGGCCGGTGCGTCCGGCGATCCGCGCGGCGGTGGAGTACGACGGCGGTGAGCGGTCGCGCACGTTCGGCGCCAGCCTCACGGTGGGCCGGCGCTACGGCGCACGTTTCTTCGTCGATCGCGGCGTGGTGAGCGGGGGCGAGGACATTGTGGTGTTGCACCTTGGTGGTTTCTATTCGTTCTGAAGGCCGGCGCCGGCCGACCGGCTCCAACGGATGGCGCGGAGGCGGTCAGATCGAGGAGTTTCCGGCCTCGGTCCCGCCCGCCAGATCCGCCCGCAGGCTCTCGGCGACCCTCGCGGCGGATGCCTTCACCGAATCCCGCGCCAGGTGCGCGTAGCGCGCCGTGGTCTGCACCTTGCGGTGACCGAGGAGCTTGCCGATCATCGGCAGGCTCTCGCCCAGCGCCAGCGCCCGGGAGGCGAAGCTGTGCCTCAGATCGTGAATGCGCACGTCCTTCAGTTCCGCACGGCTCCGGATGACGAGCCAGGCGCTGTTGAGATTGCGGAAGTGCCGGCCGGGCTTGGTGCCGGCGATCACCCAGGGATTGCCGGGTACCCGCGGCAGGCCTTTCAGCACCCGCCGGGCGGACGGCGAAATCGCCACGGCCCGCGCGCCCGTCTTCGCGTCGCGCAGCCGAAGCTCGCCAGCCTCAAGGTCGACGTCCTCCCAACGCAGCGTCAGGATCTCGCTCTTGCGGCACCCGGTCAGCATCAGCAGACGGAACGCCGCCACCGCGCTCGGATGCACCTTGCCCTCGGCCTCGACCTCGCCGAGCACCTGCCCGAGACGGCGAAACTCCTCGTCCGAGAGGAAACGCTCGCGGGGCGGCTCGGCGTACTTGCGCACGAACCGGCAGGGATTGCCGCCATCCGGCGCAATCCCCCACAACGCCGCCATGTTGAACAGGCGCGACAGCATATCCACCACCTTGTTCGCCATGGTGGGCGTTTCGTGCAGGCTGTAGTGCAGGGCCGCGACGCGCTCGCGACCGATCCGTCCGAGCCGGACGTTGCCCAGCGCGGGCAGCAGGTGGCGGTCGAGGATGTCGCGGCATTGCCGTTGCGTCGCCGGCTTGCAGCGCACCGCGACATGCTCGGTCATGAACCGCTCGGCCACTTCGGCCACGGTGGGGCCGGCATCCGCCGTGGATGCGCCGTTGTGCAGGACAGGTTCGTTGCCGGCCTTGATGTCGGCGATGATCTGTGCCGCCTTGCGCCGCGCCTGCTCAGCCGTGATCAGGCCGTGGCGACCGACGGTGAGCCGCCGGGACTGGCCGCCCGCGCGGGTCTGAACCAGGTAGACCTTCGAACCCGAGGGATAGACCCTCACCCCGAATCCCGACAGGGACGAGTCCCAGTAGACCGCCTCGCGGTCGCCCGCCGGCAACGCCTCGACCGTGCGCTTGGAAATCGACCTTCGTCGGAGCTTCGCCATCGCTATTCCAGGATGTCCGCGCCGATGCTGTCGGCGACCTTCGCGGTGGACGCCTGAATGGACTCCCTCGCCAGATGCGCGTAGCGCGCCGTGGTGTTCACCTGCCGATGACCGAGCAGCTCCCCGATCATCGGCAGACCCTCGCCGATCGCGAGCGCGCGGGAGGCGAAGGTGTGGCGCAGGTCATGGAGGCGCACATCGTCGAGGCCGGCGCGGCGGCGCACGCGGTCCCAGGAATCGTTGATGTTGACCTGGTGCGTGCCCTTCCTCTTGCCGGGAAACACCCACGGATTGCCGTCGAGCTTCGGCAGGTCGGCCAGCACCTCGGCAGCGGCGGGCGGCATAGGAACGATCCGCCCACCGGTCTTGCTGTCCCTCAACCGCATCTCGCCCGCTTCGAAATCGAGGTCGTCCCAGGCCAGGCCCATGATCTCGTTCCTGCGGCACCCGGTCAGCACCAGCAGGCGGATCGCCGCCGCCGCGTGCCGGGAAGCCAGGCGCTCGGCGGGGGCGATCTCAAGGACGCGCCCGAGCCGAGCCAGCTCCTTCGGTGTCAGGAAGCGCTCCTTGCGCCCCACGACCTTGTAGCGCCGCACCGACTTGCAGGGATTGCGGCCCGGAGGCCGCATCTCCCATAGCTCCGCGAGGTTGAACATCTAATAGAGTATGGCGTCATGGATGCGCTGGACTACGATAAACTTATATAAAACATATTATTATAGGTTCTCCATGCGCACCGCCTGCGTTACAATACGCCTCCATTGTCGCTCTCTGGGTACCTATCCGGTACCTGAATACTGCTATCCGGGAGAACCTGCGCCATGCCGAAAATCACCAAGCGAGCCGTCGACGCCATTGTGCCCGAAGAACGCGAGCGCGTCGTGTGGGACGATGAGATCAAGGGCTTCGGAGTCCGCGTGCATCCCACGGGCCGGAAGGTCTACATCGTCAAGTACCGCCACAAGGGCAAGGCGGTGAAGACCACCATCGGGCCGCACGGCCCCATTGCGCCGGCGGATGCCCGGGCACGCGCGGCCGAGATCATCACTGCCGCGCGCACCGGCAGGGACCCGGCTGTGGGCGGGCGCTACGGGGCGAAGGCGCCGACGATGCGGGAAGTCGTCGAGCGCTTTCTCAAGGAGTACGTGCCCAGCCACTGCAAGCTCGGCACGCAGGAGGTGTACCGCAGCGCGCTGGAGATCCACGTCGTGCCGAGACTCGGCAACCGCCGCATCGCCGACATCGAGCGCACCGACATCGCGTCGGTGCATCATGAACTGCGGGCCACGCCCTATCAGGCCAACCGCACCGTGCAGGTGCTGTCGCGCATCTTCACGCTGGCCGAGGTGTGGGGCCTGCGCCCGGACGGCTCCAACCCGTGCCGGCACGTGAAGCGCTTCCGCGAGGACAAGCGCGAGCGGTTTCTTTCCGACGAGGAATACCGGCGCCTGGGCGAGGCGCTCGCCGAGAGCGAGGCCAAGGGTCTGGAGCCGCCGCTGGTGGTGGCCGCGATCCGGTTGCTGATGCTGACCGGCTGCCGCAAGGCGGAGATACTGACGCTGCGATGGGAGCATGTCGATCTGGAGGCTGGCGAGCTGCGGTTGCCGGACTCGAAGACGGGCGCGAAGATCGTGCACCTGGGCGACCCGGCCATCGCGGTGCTGCGGGGCATTCCGCGGCCCGACGACTGCCCCTGGGTCATCACCGGAGGCAAGCGGGACAGGCCGCTGCACGATCTGCACTACTGGTGGAAGCGCATCCGGGAGCGGGCGAGGCTCGATGGGGTGCGGATTCACGATCTCAGGCATTCGTACGCCAGCGGCGGGCTGCTGGTCGGCGAAGGGCTGCCGATGATCGGGAAACTGCTCGGCCACAACCACGTGCACACCACGGCGCGGTACGCGCATCTGGCCAACGATCCGCTGAAGTCCGCCGCCAACCGGATCGCGAGCCGGATTGCTAAGGTCGTGGGATAAAGATCAGTTGCCTCAGACTGGAATCTTTTGGGGCGGGTGCGGCATCCGCATCCATGCCCATCTTTCCCGCAATCAGACAGGCGAGTGCCACTTTGCCCTCCGATCGCTCCGGGAAATCACCGCAGACGGTCAGTTCGCAACGAGCGGTCCGCCGCTGTTGATGATACCGGGGTCGCTGGGGCTGATGAGATCGATGGCCAAGCAATTGGACATGTCCGGATACCGCCTTCGAAACACCCGAACGCGAGGTTTGGCGCGCCGGTTCTTAAGCCGCCGGATCGTGCCGACTGACTCGCCAGAACCGTAGTGTGCGAGCGAGGACATGGTATGGTGCATGGACCTTGCGCGCGACATGGCCTTGCCAAGGAATGGACCGGAACTTTGGGATAGATGTGGAGAGCTGGTACCCGATGAACCAACCCTCAAGACGATACGATGTCTCCAAGCCGTCGTTCATCCGCAGCTTGATGTGCCCGGTCCCAAAACAATGGGAACGGGAAGTTGCGTCGCTCGCCGAACTCGGAGGCTGTCACCTACGGCATGTGGCGGAGTACCTCAGGTGACCGACGTTCGGTACGCCCCTCGGCCCCTGACGGCCCAATCGTCCTTGCCGGGTCTCTGTCCTGTGGAGGCTGCGCTCAGTCAGCTATCGCAGGCCGGCGCGGAGACGCGTGGTGCAGTGTTCACGCGCCGCGAGGTTGTCGAGTTCATACTCGACCTGGTCGGCTACACTGTTGATCGGCCGCTATTCGAGAAGTCCCTCCTGGAACCGTCGTTCGGTAACGGAGACTTCCTTTTCGTCGTGATTGAACGGTTACTTGAAGCATGGCGGCGTCAGGACGATCGATGTTCTGCTATTGATTTGGCAGATTGTATCCGTGCTGTTGAGCTTCACCGATCCACGTTCGAAACGACCCGAGAAGCAGTAGTACATCGGCTTATCGAAGCGGGAATCGACCAAGCGACCGCAAATGCCCTTGC
This sequence comes from Gammaproteobacteria bacterium, assembly GCA_009838035.1. Lineage (NCBI taxonomy): Bacteria > Pseudomonadati > Pseudomonadota > Gammaproteobacteria > Gammaproteobacteria bacterium. Next base: position 4,629 of record VXSK01000025.1, on the reverse strand, counting down.
CGGCGAATGGCTCGTTCACGGCGACTTTCTGTTGTCCGAACTGCCGCCCGAGTTTTCGTTTGTCGTCGGCAACCCGCCCTATGTTCGTCAGGAACTCGTTCCGGATCCGCTTGTCACCGAATATCGGGCGCGATACACAACTGTCTATGATCGCGCCGACCTTTACATTCCATTCATCGAACGTTCCGTGGGACAACTCTCGGCAGACGGAAAGGTCGGCATCATCTGTGCCGATCGATGGACCAAGAACCGGTATGGGGGTCCATTGCGAAAACTCTTGTCGGAACAATTCCATCTGGATGTCTTCGTTGACATGGTGGACACACCCGCCTTTCAGTCGGAAGTAATCGCATATCCAGCGATCTTCGTGATTGGGCGCGAGAAGACCGGACCGACCCGTGTCGCTCGCCGGCCGGAGATCAGCCGCAAGACGTTGGAATCGCTGGCTCGCCAGCTCGTGAACCAGAAAAAGCGCCCCTCAATCGGACCCATCACGGAAGTACATGACTTCGCCGACGGTGCAAAGCCCTGGATACTGGAGGCTTCCGACCAGATCAGGCTGGTTCGTCGTTTGGAACATACCTTTCCAAGCCTGGAGGAAGCGGGGTGCAAGGTCGGCATCGGCGTCGCCACCGGGGCGGATCAGGCATTCATTGGCCGATTTGACGATCTTGACGTTGAAGATGATCGAAAGCTGCCGCTCGCCACCACGCGCGATATTTTGTCCGGTGAGGTCCAGTGGCGTGGTCTGGGGGTTGTCAACCCATTCGCTGACGAAGGCGGGCTGGTCGACCTCGCGAGTTATCCGCGCCTAAAGCGATATCTGGAGCTAAGGAGGGAAGAAATCGCCAAACGGCATGTGGCTCGCAAGGCACCTGCAAATTGGTTCCGTACTATCGACCGGATATATCCGGCCCTCGTGGAAACACCCAAGTTGTTGATTCCGGATATCAAGGGAGAGGCCCACGTTGTCTATGAGGAGGGGCGTCTCTATCCGCACCATAATCTGTATTTCATTACTTCAATGGACTGGAATCTTCGCGCGCTTCGTGCGGTTCTTCTTTCGGGCATCGCAAAGCTGTTCGTTGCTGCTTATTCAACCCGAATGAGGGGCGGCTACCTTCGGTTTCAGGCCCAGTATCTGCGGAGAATCCGTCTCCCCCTTTGGTCAGCCATACCGCACGAAATGGCTGCCGCTCTTGTAGAAGCTTCCCAATCGGGCGACACCAGCGCCTGCAATCACGTCGTTTTCGATATGTACAACCTGACTGATCGAGAACGCAACGTCGTTTACAACGACAACTCAGAGTGCCACCTCATCGGGGAATGACGTGACGATAGAGCTGATCGATTACGAACAAAAGGCTCGCGCGGCGGTGCGAGCGTTCTGGTCAACTCGTCTGATGGCCCGTCAGAAGCAGGTGGAGTCCGGCAAATCCGACCAAGGCGAACGAGCGGGAGTTACGGCCGGAAAGAACATGGACGGTTTCGTTAGCCTCGTCAGCGAGTTGGTTAGAGCAAACGGCCTGGCGCACGCGAGCATCCATCTAAGTCGGCGCTTGGTGACATTACCGGGATTTTTTCGGCCGACCAAGCTTTGGGATGTTGTAGTGATCAACGACGGCCGACTTGTTGCCGCATTGGAGTTCAAGAGTCATGTCGGCCCATCGTTCGGAAACAATTTCAACAACCGAACGGAGGAAGCGATAGGATCGGCCCACGATCTTTGGACGGCCTATCGCGAAGGGGCGTTTGGCGAGCAGCCCCGACCGTTTGTAGGCTGGCTGATCCTGATTGAGGATGCAGAGGGTTCCCGCAGGCCGATTCGTGACGTGTCACCACACTTCCCGATCTTCGACGAATTTCGGGGGGCGTCCTACGCGGATCGGTACAACATCCTGTGCCGCAAACTGGTACAGGAGCGGCTATATTCGGCGGCATCCGTGCTGACGTCACCGCGTTCGGCTTTCGAAGACGGAAGCTATGAGGAATTGAGCGAGTTGACCGGTCTTGGGACGTTTGTGACTGAGTTTGCCGGGCACATCGCAGCAGAGGGGGCACGAAACCGTCTCTGAGTTTGTGTTCAGAACTGACCGGCGAGAGTGAACCGGAGTCACCTCAGTTGAGTTCACGTTTTTCGAAATCCGAACAACTCGAGTTCCATCTCCCCGCTCCCCCGGCGACTGGCGAGGATCCGCTGGTTCCCGCGAGGATGGTGAACGAGTTCGTCTACTGCCCGCGGCTCGCCTACCTGATGTGGGGACAGGCCGAATGGGCAGAGACCGGGGATACCGTGGACGGCCGGCGCGTGCACACTCGGGTCGACCGTGCCAACAAGCCGCTGCCCGATCCCGAAGTCTTGGAAGCCGACGACACTAAGATTGTCAGCCGGTCTTTAACTCTCTCGTCGGAGAAGCTCGGCGTGATCGCGAAGATCGATATCGCCGAAGCTGAGGACGGAGTGGTCACGCCGGTCGACTATAAACGCGGAAAGCGACCCCATGTGGCCAAGGGCGCCTACGAACCGGAGCGCATTCAAGTGTGCCTTCAGGCGCTGCTGCTTGAAGAGCATGCCTACCAAGTCGAAGAAGGTGCCATCTGGTACGCCGAGAGCCGCGAGCGCGTCCGGATAGTCCTCGATGAAGAACTGCGTCTCGCGGCGCGCGAGGCGGTCAGCCGCCTTCGCTTGACCGTTGCCCACGAGAGAATTCCACCGCCGCTGAAGGACAGCCCGAAGTGTCCGCGATGTGCCCTGGTGTCCATCTGCCTTCCCGACGAGATGCGATCTCTTGGTGGCTCAAACCTGGCGCCTCGTCCCATTGCAGTCGGAGCCGACGAAGCTCTGCCATTGATTGTCCAATCCCAGCGTGCGCGGATCACCAAGGCAGGCGAGACCCTCAAGGTCGCCGACGAGGAACAGGGCGATACCACCGTGCGGCTGAACGACATATCCGACCTTGCGCTGTTCGGGAACGTCTCGATTACGACACCCGCTCTAGCTACCCTGATGGACCGTGAAATCCCGGTCGCGTTTCACAGTCACGGCGGCTGGTTTCGTGGCGTCGCCCACGGCGTCGGACATCGCAATGTCGAAGTCCGCACGGCGCAGTACAAGCGCAGTTTCGACGCTCCCTACTGCATGGGTTTCGCACGCGACCTTGTCGAAGCCAAGATCGTTAACCAGAGGACGATGATCCGGCGCAATTGGCGCGGCGACCGCGAACGACGCAAGGGGGTGCTCGATAGCCTCAACGCCGCCCGCAGGTCGACGAAGGTCGCATCGTCGAAGAGCATATTGCTGGGAGTCGAAGGGGATTCGGCCGCAACGTATTTCCGGGCGTTTGCGGAACTTCTGGCACCTCCCGGCACCGAAGAGTCTGCGCAAGATTCGGAAGGCCTCGCACCGTTCCGGTTCGACGCGCGTAACCGCCGCCCTCCGACCGATCCGGTGAACGCGATGTTGTCGCTCGGCTATGCCATGCTGACACGGCACTGCACCGTCGCACTGGCCACCGTCGGACTCGATCCCTATCGGGGCTTTTTCCACGCTCCACGTTACGGAAAACCCGCATTGGCGCTCGACATCATGGAACCGTTTCGCCCGATCATTGCGGACTCGGTGGTTCTCTCAGCGGTCAACACGGGCGAAGTCTCGCCGGGAGACTTCGTGAGCGCACCCACCGGCACCTCACTAACACCCACGGGACGCCGCCGCTTCGTCGCCGCATTCGAACGAAGGCTATCTCAGGAGACTACGCACCCGCTGTTCGGATACAGGCTTAGCATGCGGCGGCTTGTGCTGCTGCAGGCACGTCTGTTGTGCCGCCATCTCTTGGGCGAGCTGCCCAGTTATCCACACTACCTCCCTAGGTGAGAGATCTTCCACCATGAGCAGTGAGCGGACATACATCGTCACTTACGACATCTCCGATACCCGTCGCTGGCGACGGGTCTTCAAGACCATGCACGGATTCGGAGAATGGCTTCAGCTTTCGGTGTTCCAGTGCCGCCTGTCGGGTCGGCGGCGTGCGGAACTGGAGACTCAACTGCGTGAAGCCATTAAGGCGGGCGAAGACCACGTCTTGGTGATAGACATCGGCCCCGCAGACAAGACCGATATAGCCGTCATGAGCATCGGCAAGACCTTCTCGTCGATCGAGCGCCAAGCGGTCGTTGTATGATGGCGTAGTCTGCTGAAGGGGTTGCGAATCAAGTGCTAAGGCTTCGCAAGCAAGTGCTGCGAGCACCGCCAAGTCAATTCGAGCAGCGAGGAAACGCAGAAACTCCGGGAGTCGCTCGAATTTGTGCAACATGTTGATTCTTGGGCGTTTCGAAGCGATGGAAAAGGCTGGCAGAATGTCAATTGCACGATTGTGGCAAGGGATTCGCCTAGCCGCTCGAAATCAGCCAGGTTTTGTCTTGTCCCCCAAAGGGTTGTATGGTGACTGCATCCGGGGCGCGCGCGCCCCGGCCTCATTGAAGCTCGTCCACGATATGGGGATTGTCGAATGAGCTGAGAGGCATCCGGGGCGCGCGCGCCCCGGCCTCATTGAAGCGTGCTTCCGCCGCCGCACGGCCCCCGGAAGATCGTGAGCATCCGGGGCGCGCGCGCCCCGGCCTCATTGAAGC
>VXSK01000024.1:28535-29219 GCA_009838035.1 Gammaproteobacteria bacterium | reverse complement strand
CAGGACGCCGCCAGCGACGGCCTCAACACCGGACCGGCCGCCGCCGTCACCAGGATCGCCGCCTGGGACGCCGACGCGCCGACGATCACGGTGGGCTGGGGTCCGGCGGAGGAGACGACGCGGCCGCTGCAGACCCAACTGAAGGTCGTCTACGACGAGGTGGTGGAGGGCGAGTCCGGCACCTTCGTGCTGTACGCGGATCCGGCGCCGGAGCAGGACCTGCGCGTGGCGATCGACGTGACGGACCGGGGCGGGTTCCTGCCGCCGGGCGGCGCCGGGCGGCGCACGGTGACGATCCCGGCGGGCGAGACGACCTTAACCGTCACCGTGGCGACCGAGGACGACGAGGTGGTGGAAACGTACTGGCCGGACGGCCGGGGCCACGTGGATCTCGACCTGGCGGCGGGGACGGGCTACCGGGTCGCGGACCCGCCCGGCGAGCAGGATCTGTGGGACCGCGGGAACGCGGTCTTGTACGTGACCGACAACGACGGCGCGGAGGACGTCGCCGGGCTCACCGTGACGCCGGGCGCGCTGACCATCGCCGAGGAGGAGACGGCCAGCTACACGGTGCGGCTGGACTCCCGGCCGACGGACACGGTCACGGTGGATATTTCCGGTCACGCGGGCACGGACCTGACGCTGGACAGGGACTCGCTGACGTTCAGGCCGGCGGACTGGAAC
>VXSK01000024.1:0-28525 GCA_009838035.1 Gammaproteobacteria bacterium | reverse complement strand
CACGGACCTGACGCTGGACAGGGACTCGCTGACGTTCAGGCCGGCGGACTGGAACGAGCTGCAGACCGTGACGGCTAGCGCGGGCCAGGACGACGACGCCTCGGACGACACGGCGACACTGGCGCACACGGCCTCGGGCGGGGGCTACGACGCGGCGGCGGCGGACGTTGCGGTGACCGTGACCGACGACGACGAGCCTGCGCTGGTGCTGTCGGCGACGACGCTCGGTGTGGCCGAGGGCGGCAGCGCGGAGTACTCGGTGCGCCTGGCGACGCAGCCGGCGGCGAACGTGACCGTATCGATCTCCGGCCACGCGGACACGGACCTGACGCTGGACAGGGACTCGCTGACGTTCAGGCCGGCGGACTGGAACGAGCTGCAGACCGTGACGGCTAGCGCGGGCCAGGACGACGACGCCTCGGACGACACGGCGACACTGGCGCACACGGCGTCGGGCGGGGACTACGGGTCGCTGACGGCGGAGGTGACGGTGACGGTGGAGGACGACGACGACGACGGCGCCGCTGCGGCGCTGGTGCTCTCCGAGACGGCCGTGGCGATGACCGAGGGCGCCGGGACGAGCTACACGGTGTCGCTCGCCACCCGGCCGACCGACACGGTGACCGTTAGCATTGCGGGCCACGCCGGCACCGACCTGAGCCTCGGCCGGACCTCGCTGACGTTCCGCACGACCGACTGGGACGAGCCGCAAACAGTGACGGTCTCGGCGGCGCGGGACGCCGACGAGGACGAGGACACGGCGACGCTGGTTCACACGGCCACCGGCGGCGGCTACGACGGTATCGCGGCGGAGCTGGCGGTGACGGTGCGCGACGGCATCAAGATCTCGCTGGCCGCCGGGGAAGCGATCGAGGGCAGCTTCATGGAGGTGCGCTTCACCCTGTCGTCTCCGTCGCCGGGGGACGTGGAGGTGAGCTGGCTCACCCATCCGGGCGGGGGCAGCGCGCACGCCGGCCCCGTGGACGACCCGATCGACTTCCGCATGGCGTCCGGGCGCCTGCGCTTCGCGGCGGGGGAGACGGAGATCGTGCGCGAGGTCTGGATCGTGGAGGACGACATCGACGATCCGCACGAGCAGTTCACGGTGCAGATCGACCGGCCGCGGGGCGCCGTGCTGGCCGATCCGGTCACCTCCATCGAGTCGCTGGCCCAGCCCGACCGGCGCATCGAGCTGGGGCGGGAGATCGCCTACGTGGTGGTGACGATCCTTCAGGCGGAGGCGGCGGCGGAGCCGCTGGAGGTGACGCTGGAGGCGTCTCCGCCGACATTGGAGGAGGGCGGGCGCACGCTGCTGTGGGCGCGATTGGCCGAGCCGCTGCCGGAACCGGTGCGCATCCCGCTGGTGTGGTCGGCGGGCACGGCGGAGCCGGACGACCACGACGGGCCGAGCGGGCTGACGATCTACGCCGGGGACCTGACCGGACGGGCGACGCTGAACGCGTCCGAGGACGACGACGCGGACGACGAGACGCTGAGCGTGTCGTTCGGCGAACTGCCGGGGTGGGTGGTCGCCGGGACGCCGGACTCGGTCGAGATCGCGATCCTGGACAACGACGGAGGGAGAGAGGACTTCTCCGGCCTGACCGTGTCGGTGGCCGACGCGAGCGCGTACGAGGGCGAGGAGAACCTGCGGTTCCCGGTGACGCTGAACCGTCCGGCGCCCGGCCCGGTGACGGTGCAGGCAAGTATCGATCCGACCGCCGGCAAGGCGCGGCGCGGACTACGTGGACACGTCCCAGCGGGTGCGCTTCGAGGCCGGGGACCGGCTCAAGTTCGTGACGGTGCTGGTCGAGGACGACCTGATCGACGAGGGCGAGGAGACGCTGTATCTGGAGCTGAGCGACGCGCAGCCAAGCGGGGTGACGATCGGGCGGGACCGCGCGACGGGCACGATCAGGAACGCCGACCCGATGCCGGCGGCGTGGCTGGCGCGGTTCGGGCGCACGGTGGCGGAGCAGGCGCTGGACGGGGTGTCGGCGCGGATCGAGGCCTCGCGCGAGCCGGGCTGGCGGGGCTCGCTCGGAGGCATTCCGCTCGGCGGCGGACCGCAACGCGGCGACGAGACGGGCGCGGTGAACGGCCCCGACGGGTTCGCGGACGGCCTCTCCCGCTCAGGCGGCATCGCGGACGAGCCGTTCGGACAACGACCGGGCGGCTTCGAGCCGGGCGGCGTCGAGCCGGGCGCTGTTGCGCCGGGCGTCTGGCCGCAGCCTGCCGCGCCGCCGGCCCGTCCCGATCCGTCCTGCGCCGGGCAGGGCAGCCACGGCCTTGCGGCGCTGACCGGCACGGACTTCTCGGTGACCGGCAAGCCGGACGCGGGCGGGGGCACGCTGGCGTTCTGGGGCCGGGGCGCGCGCACGGCGTTCGGCGGCCGCGACGGGCCGGTCAGCATAGACGGCGAGGTCTCCACGGGCCTGCTGGGGGCGGACTACGCCAACGACCGCTGGCTGGTGGGCCTGGCGCTGGCGCACAGCTTCGGCGACGGCGCCTTCGCCGATCCACAGGTCGGATCGGGCGAGGTGGCGTCCTCGTTGACGGCGGCGATCCCCTATGCCTCGCTCGAAGCGTCCGAGCGGCTCTCGCTGTGGGGGGCGGCGGGCTACGGCGCGGGCGAGGTGGCGCTTGAGGGCGGCGGCCTCCCCGCGTTCGCCGCCGGCATCGACTGGGCCATGGCGGCGGCGGGCGCGCGCGGCGGGCTGTTCGCGCCTTCCAGCGAGCGCGGCGGTCCGGCGCTGGACTTCGTGGCCGACGCGCTGTGGTCACGCACGGGCTCGGAGAAGACGAGCGAGATGGTGGCAACGGCCTCCGACGTGACGCGGCTGCGTGTCGGTCTGGAGGGCAGCTGGTCGTTCAAGTCGCCCGGCGGCGGCAAACTCAAGCCCCGGCTGGAAACCGGCCTGCGCCATGACGGCGGGGACGCGGAGACCGGGTTCGGGGTGGAGCTCGGCGGCGGCCTAGTCTGGACCGACCCGCGCCTCGGCCTGTCGCTCGACATCGCGGCCCGGACGCTGCTGGCGCACGAGGCCGAAGGCCGCACGGAGCGGGGCCTGTCGGCCGCCATCGCGTTCGATCCGGATCCGTCGAGCAGTCGCGGCCTGTCGCTGTCGCTGAAGCAGGATCTCGGCGGGACCGCCACCGGCGGCCTGGACGCGCTGTTCGCGCACGAACCGCTCGGGCGCCATGGCGCGTTCGGCGGTGACGCCGGACGCTGGACAGCGGAGGCCGCCTGGGGGCTGCCCGCGTTCCGCGAGCGCTTCACCGGCACCCCGCACTTCGGCTACGGGCGCTCCGGCACCGGACGCGACTACCGCCTCGGCTGGCGGCTGGAACCGGCGAGCCCGGACGCGCGCCAACTGACGTTCGGCATCGAACTCACCCGCAGGGAGGACGCCGCCGGAGCCCAAGCGCCCGACCATGCCGTGAACCTTGAGGTCAGGGCGCGCTGGTGAGCGCCCGGAATTGAACCACTCCGCTTCCGAATCGCTTACGGTATAACGAGACGACAAATAAAACTGATTAAAACCAGTATGTTATGGAGCTTGTATCCGTTATATGGCATTTGCGTCGAGCAGCAGGCTCAATTGCCGGTCTCAAACAGGCGGCTGATTTCTTCGGCATCCAGGCTGTCAAAATCATTGGGCACGGAGATCTGTCCCTCCAGAAATCCAATTCGACGCTTGCTGCCGGCGTCAGGCGCGTCTATGGCGATTACTCTAACTACCGGTTTTCCGGCGCGCGCGATGATGAATGGCTCGCCATTGGCAGCGGCACTCACGAGCCGTGAAAGATGGGTCTTGGCCTCGTGGATATTGACGCACCGCATGATGTTCTCCAGAACTAAGTCCATATAGCTTAGTCTCCTCAGTCAATATTGGCAAGCCCAACGAGACACGGATGATATGTGGGCCACATCATCGCGGCCAGATCGAAATGAAGCGCGAATGTGCCCGTTTCCGCAGCGTGAGCAACCGCCTTTCCTGCCGAATGTGCCGAGATTCGACTCAGGCCGGGAACCAGTGTTGCGGAACTGGCACCTCCAACCTGGGCCGACCTAAGCCAGACGGTGCAGTGGTTTACTCCTTAGGTGCTTACGGAGCGCAGCAGTTCCACGTTGCCGCCTTTGGCGGTGGTGTTGATGGTGATGGTTTTTTCGACAGCGTAGCGGTGCAGGTAGTGGGGGCCGCCGGCCTTGGGGCCGGTGCCGGACAGGCCCATGCCGCCGAAGGGCTGAACGCCCACCACGGCGCCGACCATGTCGCGGTTTACATATATGTTTCCTACGCGCGCGCGTGCGATGACCTCGTTCACGCGGGCGTCGATACGGCTTTGCACGCCCAGGGTCAACCCGAATTCGAGGCGGTTGATCGAGTTCACCAGCCCGGCCAGGTCGGCGGCGTTGAAGCGCAGCACGTGCATGACGGGGCCGAAGCACTCGCCCTCGAGTTGCGCCAGGCTCTCCAGTTCGATGGTGTGCGGGCGGATGTACGGGCCCATCAGCGATTCGTCGAGCCGGCCGCCGGCCCAGACTTCGCAGCCGAGCGAACGCATGTGCTCGATGTGCGCCTGAATCCGATCCAGGGTGGGCTGATCGATGATCGGGCCGATGTCGGTGGACGTGTCGTGGGGATCGCCGATCGCGAGCTCGGCCGCGGCGCCGCGGATCGAATCCAGCAGCGTGTCGGCCACTTCGTCCTGCACGCACAGTACCCGCAGGGCGGAGCAGCGCTGGCCGGCGCTCAGGAACGCCGAGCGTATGGCGTCGTCGGTGGTTTGTTCGATCAGGGCCGACGAGTCCGCGATCATCACGTTCTGACCGCCGGTCTCGGCGATAAAGGGCACGATGGGGCGGTTGGACTTGCCGGCCAGGGCGGACTGAATACGCGCCGCCGTGTCCGTGCCGCCGGTGAACGCCACGCCGGCGATGCCGGGATGATTGACCAAGGCCGCGCCCACGTCCCCGGCACCCGTCACCAGCCTGAGCACGTTCTTGGGAACGCCAGCGGCGTGCAGCAGGTCCACGGCCATCTTCGCGATGCGCGGGGTCTGCTCGGCGGGCTTGGCTAGCACGGCGTTGCCGGCCAGCAGGGCGGCGGACACCTGGCCCAGGAAGATCGCCAGCGGGAAGTTCCAGGGGCTGATGCACACGAACACGCCGCGGCCGTGCAGGCTCAGGTCGTTCGATTCTCCGGTGGGCCCGTCCTGGGGCAGGGGCGTCTCGAAGTCGCGTTCCGCCTGGCAGGCGTAATAGCGCATGAAATCCACCGCCTCGCGCACTTCCGCTACTGCGTCGTCCACCGTCTTGCCGGCCTCGCCGGCCAGCACTCGGAAGAACTCGTCGCGCGCTTCTTCCAGCGCGTCCGCCGCCGTTCTCAATATGTTGGCGCGGCGTCTTCCGCCCAGCGCGTCCCAGGCCGGCTGGGCTTCGGTAGCGCTCTTGACCCAGATGTCGATCTCTCCGGAAGTCGGGTCCACGGCTCGCGGTTCCGGTATGTCGGCCCGTTCCGAAAGGAGTGCCGAAAAACGCCCCAGCGCGGTTTGCGAGGCCAGGTCGCAGCCGGTCGAGTTAGGGCGGTCCGCTCCGTACAGCAGGTCGGGCGTCGGCAGGGTCGAGGAGGTTCGGGCCAGCGAGATTTCGATCGGGTCGGACACGATGGCCTCCGGCGCAAGCTCCTCGTCGTAGAGCCGATTGACGAAACTGGAGTTGGCGCCGTTCTCCAGCAACCGCCGGACCAGGTAGGCGAGCAGGTCTTCGTAGAGACCAGCCGGCGCATAGACACGAACCGGCGGAAAGTCGTCGAACATCTCGCGCGCGGTCTCGTGAAGCCGCTCGCCCATCCCGTGGATGCGCTGCAGTTCCATGTTCGAGCGGTCTCCTTCCGTAAGGGCGAGCACCGTCGTCAGCGTGTGGGCGTTGTGGGTGGCGAAGGCGCAGAACAGGTGAGGGCGCTCGGCCAGCATGGCTTGCGCGCAGGAAAGATAGGCTGTGTCGGTGTTTTCCTTGGCCGTGAACACCGGGTAATCCGGCATGCCGGCGATCTGTGCGCGCTTGATCTCGGCGTCCCAGTAGGCGCCCTTGACCAGCCGAACGGAAATCTGCCGCCGGGTGGATTGCGCCAGTTCGCTCAGCCAACCGATCACCCGCTTGGCCCGCTTGCCGTAGCCCTGCACGGCCAGTCCAAGCCCGTTCCAGCCTCGCAGCGAGGCCTCGCCGCAGAGGCGCTCGGTCAGTTCCAGCGACAGGATCAGCCGGTCGGCTTCTTCGGCGTCCAGGCAGAGAGGGATGTCGTGCTCGCGCGCTAGCTCGCACAGCTTGAGCAGCCGCGGATACATTTCCTCGTGGATCCGGGCGGACTGCCGGGCGTCGTAGCGCGGGTGCAGCGCGGTCAGCTTGATGGACATGCCGCAGCGGCGTGCGGTCTTGGCAGGCTGCCGTTTGCCCACCATGGGAATGGCCTTGCAGTAGCCCCGGAAATACTGCTCGGCGACCTCGGCGGTGCGCGCCCCTTCGCCCAGTATGTCGAACGAGTACTCGACGCTGCTGTCGAGCCTGTAGGCACGCTTGACGGCATCCTCCATGGTCTCGCCCATCACGAACTCCTGGCCGAGGATGCTCATGGCCTGCCGCACGGCCCCGCGGATGACCGGTTCGCCGAGGCGCCCCGCCAGCGACTGCAGCACCGCGCCGCCCGACTGGCCTTCGAAGCGGCGCATGGACACGGCGCGGCCGGTGAGCATCAGCGCCCAGGTGGAGGCGTTGACCAGCAATGAATTCGAATGCCCCAGGTGCTCGTCCCAGTGCGCCGGGCCCAGCTTGTCGGCGATCAGCTCGTCGGCGGTTTGCGGATCGGGCACGCGGAGCAGGGACTCGGCCAGGCACATCAGCGCCACGCCCTCGTCGTTGTGCAGCCCGAACTCGTTCAGGAACGCGTCCAGCATGGTGGGGCCTTTCGGCGAAGTGCGCACCCGGCGCACCAGTTCCGCGGCCTGTTCGACGATGGACCGGCGAGTGGCTTCGTCGAGCGTGAATTCTTCCGCCAGCCGCCTGACGAGCGGGATTTCCGGCGCAAACTTGTCTTTGTCGATTCGATTCAGTGCGCTGCTCATCTCACATCTCTTCGTGTTCGTTCCTGGTTGCCTATTTCACCACTTTTTTCGCCGTTGTCGGCCCGCCGGAAAGAGTAGTATGCGCGCGCCCTTCCAGCACGGTTCAGCATCCGGTTCCGGAGAAGCCTGTCACGCGGCCCTTGCCGCCGCCCATACCTGCACGCGTTCGGCGCCCGCGGCGATGAGCGACGCCGCCATCGCGTCGACCGTTGCCCCCGTCGTCACGACGTCGTCCACTATTGCCGGCCGCAACGGCGACTGCGCGCATGCAAATGCTCCCGCGACGTTCAGGCGGCGTTCCTCGTCGCTGAGGCGGCTCTGCATGCGCGTGTGCCGGACCCGGCGGCAGATGTCCGGCAGCATCGGCACGCCGATTTCGCGCGCGATGAGGCGGGCGATTTCCTCCGCCTGGTTAAAGCCGCGCTTTGCAAGCCGGCGCGGATGCAGCGGAACGGGGGCCAGTGCTTCGGGCATTTCCAGAACGCCCCGCTCCACTTGCAAGCGAACGCCTTCGGCAATGGCCTGGCCGAGCGCCCGCGCCAGGTGCATCCGCCGGCCGAATTTCAGGCCGAGAAGCAGTCGGTCCACCGGATAGTCGTAGGCGAGCGGAGCAACCATTCGGTGAAAGCCCGGAGGCCGGACCGCGCAACGCCCGCAGGTGCCCGCGACATCGGTCCTGGCCATGCGGATCCCGCAGCGGGGACAAGCCTGTTCGGCGCGGGGAAGGCCGGCGTCGCATTCGTCGCACAATTCCCGGCCATCGCGCGCGCGACCGGCGCACAGAGCGCAACGCCAGGGCAGGAGAAAGCGCGCCAGGCCGGTGTTTCCCGGAGTCATTGCGGTTATGCTAACTCTCCCACGAAAGCACGGGAATCCCTATGCCACGCATCCTGATTACGGGCGCCTCCCGCGGTCTGGGCCTGGAGCACGCCAGGCAGTACCTCGAGAAGGATTGGGAAGTGATTGCCACCGCCCGCAACCCGGAAGCGTCGCCGGGTCTGAAGGCGCTCGAATCAGCCGGTTCCCGCTCGCTGCGCACGGTAACCCTGGACGTTACCGATCACGAGCGCATTGAGGCGTTGGCCGGAGAACTGGCGGGCGAGTCGCTGGACCTTCTGCTGAACAATGCCGGCACCTACGGGCCGAAATCGGCATTCGAGGGCATGCATTACCAGTCTCTGGAAAGCATGGATTACGAACTGTGGCGCGAAATGCACGAAATCAACGTCATGGCGGCGTTCAAGGTGGCGGTATGTTTCAAGCCGCACCTCGAAGCCGCCGCCAATCCGCTACTGGTGAACATGTCAAGCGACATGGGCTCGATTGCCAACAACTCCATGGGACATGCCTACGCCTACCGCAGCAGCAAGTCGGCGCTCAACATGCTGACCAAGGGCATGGCCATCGAGTGGCAGAACATCACGGTCATCGCCATGGCGCCGGGCTGGTGCCGCACCGACCTGGGCGGGCCGGAGGCGCCGGTGGACCCGGTCGAGAGCGTGCGCATGCAGCAGGAGTTGTTCGAGCGGCTTGAGTCGTCCCGGTCCGGCGAGTTCATCAACCGCTTTGGAGAAGAAGTCGCCTGGTAAGCGCTACGTTGCAGGCGCCGGATCCGCCTGACCCATGCTGAATTTCATCAACCACCCGCTCACGGGCACGCCGTACGGGACGGCGCTCGATCTTTGCGTCGTGGTTTCGATCCTGGCCTGGCTTACTTCGGTAATCACCCGCGAGTACTCCTGGGCCGACCGGTTGTGGTCGCTGTGCCCGCCGATCTATTGCCTCATCGTCGCGGCGGATGCCGATTTCGCCTCGCCCCGCCTCAATCTCATGGCAGTCCTGGTGACGCTGTGGGGTCTGAGGCTGACCTACAACTACGCGCGCAAGGGCGGCTTCTCCAAGGGGGGTGAAGACTACCGCTGGGCGGCGATCCACGAGAAAATCGGCCCGGTCGGATTCCAGGCGCTGAACCTGCTGTTTATTGCTCCGGGCCAGATGCTCATCGTGTGGCTGTTCGCCTCGCCCGTGCACCAGGCCTGGCTGTGGCGAGAAACGCCCCTGACCTTTCTCGATGGAATCGCCGCCGCGGTTTTCTTGGTGTTTTTCATCGGCGAATGGGTGGCCGACGAGCAGATGTGGCGATTCCAGCAGGGCAAGAAGCGGAAGATCGATGCGGGCGAGGAGGTGACCCGGCCATTCGTCACGACCGGCCTGTTCGCCTGTTGCCGCCACCCCAACTTCTTCTGCGAGATGGGCATGTGGTGGGTGTTCTACCTGTTTGCGGTGGGCGCCTCCGGGGCGTGGTTCAACTGGACCGGCCTGGGCTTCGTGGTTCTCACGCTGCTCTTTCAGGGTTCGACCCAGCTGACGGAATCGCTGACGCTTGCGAAGTACCCCGCTTACCGCGACTACCAGGCCACCACGCCCCGCCTCATGCCTCTGCCTTTCCTGCGCCGCGCAGCCGGGCGACCTCCTCGTACAGCTGGCCGGTCGTGATGCCTTCCGGCGCCATGGGCTTGCCGACAAGCAGCTCCACCGGCGCCCGCAACCACTTCAGGCCGCCGCGGAACGTGCCCCGTCCCTGGTGCGAGAACAGGCTGCCCCACAAACCGCGCAGCGCCATCGGAACGACCGGCGCCGGAACCTGCTCGAGCAGTTTCAGCACCCCGGGGCGGAACTCGTGCATTCGCCCGTCGCTGGTCAGGTGCCCTTCGGGGAAGATGCACACCAATTCCTGGTTCCGCAGCGCGTCGGCAAGCGATTCGAACGCGTTCCGGTAGATTTCCGGATTGTCCTTGCGCGCCGTGATCGGGACGGCATTGACGCTGCGGAAGATGAAATTGAGCAGCGGCATATCGTAGATGCGCTTGATCATGACGAAACGGACCGGACGGCGCAGTACGCCAAGAATCAACAATGCGTCGACGTAGCTGACATGGTTGCAGACCAGCACCGCCGCACCGCGCTCGGGGACGCGATCCAGGTCGCGGAAGCGTAGCCGGTACAGGCTCCGCATCAGGCACCAGACCAGGAACCGTGCAACAAACTCGGGGACTTCCCAGAATACGAAGATCGCGACGCCCAGGTTGATCGCCGCCAGCACCAGGAACAGGTCCGGGATGCTCAATTCCAACGCAACAAGCACCAGGATGCTCAAGCCGGCGCCGATCACCATGAACAGCGAACTGACGATATTGTTGAAGGCGATGACGCGCGCCCGGGTTTCCTGCCTTGTGCGCTGCTGAATCACGGAGTACATGGGAACCACGTACAAGCCGCCGAAGACGCCGATCAGGAACAGGTCCAGCACCGGACCCCAGCCGCCCGCGGCCAGGAATTGCGCGAGGCCCGCCTCCGGCGTAACCGGGCTCATCGTGCTGAAGGCCAGATGCGCCGCAACCACCGTCAGGCCCAGGCTGCCGATAGGCGTGAGACCGATTTCCACCCGGCGACCCGAAAGCCATTCGCACACGACGGACCCGACGCCGATGCCCACAGCCAGCGTCGCCATCAGCGAGGTCGTGACTGTTTCGCTGGCGTTCAGAATCTCCTTGCCATAATTGGGCATTTGGGCGAGCACCACGGACCCCAGCAGCCAGAACCAGGAAATGCCCAGTATGGAAAGCAGGACGGAACGTTTGGCCGCGGCGGCGCGGCTCATTCGCGCAATGACCGTAACCGGATTCCAGCAGATTCTGCCGGCGCCAGCGGCGGGTGGCGCCCCGGGAATGAACCGGCTCGCGAGGTATCCGGCGGTGGCCAGCCCCACGACGGTGACGCCGATCAGCAACGGCCTGTTGCCCGCAGGTTCCGCTCCCGCCAGCGCCCCGCCAAGCATGAGCCCCGCCGGTATGGCCACGAAGGTGCCCATCTGCACCAGCCCGTTGCCGCCCACGAGCTCGGCCTGCCTCAGGTGCTGGGGGATGATGGCGTACTTGATCGGCCCGAAGAACGTCGATTGCGTGCCCATCAGGAACAGGACCGCCATGACCGCTATTACCGAACCGGACGCCACCGCCAGTCCGCCGAGGAGCATGATGCATATTTCGGCGATCTTGATGCGCCTTGTGAGGGCCGCCTTGTCGCCGTGGTCGGCGATTTCGCCGGCCAATGCCGAAAACAGGAAGAACGGCAACGCAAAAAGGCCGGCGCCCATGTTTGCCAAAAAGTCGCGGTCCAGCGAACCGGAGCCGAAGACGATCAGCACGATGACGGCGTTGCGGTACACGTTGTCGTTGAACGCGCCCAGCGCCTGGGTAATGAAGAAGGGCGAGAACCGCCGGGTCAGCAGCAGCGAAAACTGTCCGCGTTCCGCTCCTGCCTGCGCTGCTCCTGCCTCGCTGGCGCTCATCAGCCGTCCTCCCCGCGCGTCGGAATGCGCCATGTTAACCGCGCCGGCGGTCCGTCGGGCGTAGCGGGCGACCGGTGGCCCGTCCTCGACCCTGGCGTGTCCGGCGCGCCTTCGACCGCGTCGCGGCGGGCTTTGCAGAGCATGATTTCCTGCACGCGGAGATTCGCCGTCGCATGCTGGAGCAACTTGACTGGGTGCGTATCAATCCGGCCTGCATCGTTGATGCCGGCGCCGGACCCGGGGGTGCGCGGGACGAATTGCTCCGGCGCTTTCCCGGGGCCCGGGTGCTGTCGCTGGACAGCTCGCTCGGCATGCTGCGCGCCGGAACCGGGGAGCGGATTTGCGGGGACATGCAGCAGATGCCGCTGGCCGACGGCTGCGCGCAACTGCTTTTCTCCAACCTGGCCCTGCACTGGTGCCCGGCCATAGGCGCCGCGCTTGCCGAGTTTCGCCGGGTGCTGGATTCGCCGGGCCTGGTCTTTTTCTCGATGTTCGGCCCGGACACGCTCAGGGAAATGCGCCGCGCGCGCAGCAGCGCGGGCCTGGTTGACGACCCGGAGACGCTGCTCGACATGCACCACCTGGGCGACGCGCTGATGCAGGCTGGTTTCGCCGACCCGGTCATGAGCGCCGAGCGGTTTCCGGTGCCGTACGCGGACTACGCGACGCTGGAAGGCGACCTGCGCCGTTGCGGAGCCGGCCCGGCGATGATGCCCGGGTCTCCGGGCCTGGCCGGGCGCCGGCGCCGCCAGGCCGTGGAGGAGGCCTTCGCAGCGCAACGCGGTGCCGACGGTATGGTCGCCGTCAGCATTGAGGTGGTCTACGGTCAGGCTTGGGTCGCTCCGCCGAAGGGCCGCCGGGAACCAACGGAAGTTCCGCTGGAAGAGATCAGTCTGCGGAGTACAGCGAAGCGGCCTTGATCGTGGCGCAGACCTCCACGCCGGGCGAAAGCCCGAGTTCCCGTACCGAGCGCCGGGTGATACGCGCCCACAGCGTCTGGCCCACGTTGACGACCACGTCGGCAAGCGCGCCGTCTTCCCGCACGACGCGTTCGACCGTGCCGCTCATCACGTTCAACACGCTGCTTCGGCGTGGCGGTTCCAGGGACAGCGACACGTCTCCGGCCCGAACCTGCAGCACGATGTTCGCCCCCTCGCTCCCGGACCGCAGGTCCAGCCGCGGCAGAAAAAGGGTGTGTCCGGAACAAGACAGTCGGCTCAAGCCGTCGCCGTCGTCGATTTGCTCAATCCTGCAACGCAGCAGGGCTCCCGCCGTCCGCTGGCCGATGACCGCCTGCAATTCCGGGCGGCCCAGCAGGTCCTCAAGCCCCCCGGCCGCCCGGACCTCGCCACGATCGATCAGGACCAGGCGGTCGGCCAGCCGCACCACCTCCTCCAGGCGGTGCGTCACGTAAACGATGATCCGGTCGGCGTCCCGCTTGAGCCGCTCTAGAAAACCCAGCACTTCCCCGCGGCGCTCTCCGTCCAGCCCGGCAAGCGGCTCGTCCAGCAGCAGCGCGTCCGGTGCGGTGAGCAACGCGCGTCCGATCGCCACGCGCTGCTGTTCGCCTCCGGACAGGCTCATGGGCCGCCTCCCGAGCAGCGCCTCGAGTTGCAGCAGTTCGACGACTTCCTCGAGGGCCGGCGCGGACCGCGGTCCGCGGGGGCGGCCGTACTGAAGGTTGCCGCGCACGCTCAGGTGCGGAAACAGCCGTCCGTCCTGAAAGACCACGCCCACCGGGCGCCGCTCGGGGGGCAGGTTCACGCCCTTGCGGCTTGAGAACACGCAGGTGCCGCCGATCGCGATCTCGCCTTCGTCCGGCGTGAGCAGGCCGGCGATCATGTTCACCAGCGAGGTCTTGCCCGCGCCGGACTGGCCGAACAGCGCGGTAACGCCGGGCCGGATCTCGAGTTGGCCCTGCCACTCGAATTCCGCCAGTTTCCTGCGTGCGTCGATCTTCAGCATGGTGCCAGCCGGTCAGTGCAGGCGCTTGCGAACCGCGCGCGCGGCCAGTTCCGATGCCGCCAGCGCAACGACGGCCAGCGCCAGCGATACGCCGGCCAGCCAGGCGGCGGCCGTCTCGCCTTCGGGCGTCTGCAGCAGCGTGTAGATTGCCAGCGGAAGTGTCCGGGTCTGCCCGGGGACGTTGGAAACGAAGGTGATCGTGGCGCCGAATTCGCCCAGGCAGCGCGCAAAAGCCAACAGCGCCCCGGTGAGCAGGCCCGGCGCCGCCAGAGGCAGGGTGACGGTAAACAGCGAGCGCACCGGCGTCGCGCCCAGCGTCCGGGCCGCCTCTTCCAGGCGCCGGTCCACCGACTCGATCCCGAGGCGGATGGCCCGGACCATGAGCGGAAAGGCCATGACCGCCGCGGCCACGGCCGCGCCCTTCCAGGTAAAGGTAAAGGTGACGCCGAACCAGTCGTGGAACAGCCGCCCCAGCCAGCCGTTTCGTCCCAGCACGATCAGCAGCAGATAGCCCACCACCACCGGCGGCGTGACCAGCGGCAGGTGCACGAGGCCGTCGAGGAGAATCTTTCCCGGAAAGCGGCAGCGCGCCAGTACCCAGGCGCAGGCGATCCCCACCGGAAGCGAACAGGCCACCGCCCAAAGCGAAACCTTGAGCGACAGCGCCGCGATTTCCCAGATGGGCGTCATCGCTGCCCGTCGCTCCCGGGGGTGAATCCGTGCTTCAGAAATACCTGCTGCGCTTCGTTGCTGAGCAGGTAGTCATAGAAGGCCAGCGCCGACGGGTTGTCGGCGGGCTCGATCAACGCCAGTTCGTAGCGGATCGGCGAATGGCTATTCGCCGGAAGCAATGCAGCCGCGTCCAGGCTCGACTCGGCGCGCAGTTCGCTGGCGTAGGTGATGCCGAGCGGCGCCTCGCCGCGCGCCACCCGCACCGTCACGGCGCGCGCGTTGGCGGCGAATGCCAGCCGTCCCTGGAGAGGTTCCCACAGATCGAGGTATTCGAGGGCCTCGCGCGCGTATATGCCGGCCGGGACGTGCGACGGGTCCGCCAGCACCAGCGGAAAATCCGCAAGCGCTCCCAGCAATGTTGCGGGGCGGTTCAGGATCACGTCCGCGCCCCCGTCCGTCGGCCGGATCAGGGCAAGCCGATTGCCGGTCAATTCGCGCCGTGAGCCTTTCGCCAGGAAACCGTCCCACTCGAGACGATCCAGCCATTGCCGGTTGGCGGAAAGGAACAGGTCCGCGCGCGCCCCGTGCACGACCTGCCGGGCCAGCGTCGAGGAGGCCGCGAAAGAGAACCGGACGGGCAGTCGCTGTTCCCGCTCGAATGATTGCGCGAGGTCGTTCAGGGGAACCATCGTGCTGGCGGCGGCGAACACCAGGGTCGAAGGCGCCGGCTGGGCCGTCGCCGGCGCGCTCCCCGCGCAGAGCATCGCGCCGACCGCAAGGGCCTGCCCGGCCGTGCCCAACAGACGTGCCGTCCCATTCCGTCCCCTGCCCGAGAAAAGCATGGATGCCAGCATAGCCAATTCGACCCGGGTTTCCCATCAGGACCTTTTTTCAGGCCCTGATTGAATCTTCCGGCCCCGGGCGTGACGGATACTCAATGTAGGATGGCCGACACCAATTGAATTGCGCCAGCGGACGGTACCGAGCTTGAGGCGAGACGGCAGGCACAAACGCTACCCGGGTGACGACCATGACCGTCGCTGGCGGGAACGGGTGTTCCCCGAGAACTACCTCAACCCGGAGCCCCGCCGGAAGTATCACCTGGTCGTGATCGGGGCCGGGCCCGCCGGTCTGGTCGCCTCGATTGCCGCGGCAGGCCTCGGCGCCCGTGTCGCGCTGGTGGAAAGGAAGGCGATGGGTGGAGATTGTCTGAACTTCGGATGCGTACCTTCCAAATCTCTTCTTGAGTTCACGCGGCGCAATCCGAACGCCGGCTTTGACGAAGCCTTCGCATGGCTCCGGCAGGTTCGCTCGGAGATCGCGAAGCATGATTCGGTGGAACGCTATGTTCGAAGCGGCGTGGACGTCTTCCTCGGACCGGCCCGGTTCGCCGGCCGCAACAGCGTTGAGGTGGGCGAGCAGCGCCTGGACGCACGGCGCTTCTTGATCGCAACCGGCGCGCGCGCCGAATTGCCGCGGATTCCGGGATTGGAAGATTGCGACCCGCTCACCAACGAGTCGTTCTTCGATCTGGTCGAGCGCCCCGCGTGCCTGGCGGTCCTCGGCGCCGGCCCGGTAGGCTGCGAACTGGCCCAGGGAATGGCCCGTCTCGGTGTCGAGGTGCACCTCTTCGAGATGGCCGGGCATGTGCTGCCCGGTGCGATTGCTGCGGCCAGCGACGCGGTGGCGGCCGCGCTCGAGTCCGACGGGGTGAGGCTGCACCTTGACTCGAAGGTGAACCGGATCCGTTCGCAGGGTGGCCGTCCGACGGTTCATGCCCACGGCGCTCCAGTCACCGCCGATCGCCTGCTTGTCGCGGCGGGGCGCCGCGCCAACGTCGAGGGATTGAACCTCGCGGCTGCGGGCGTTGAGTTGCGCGGCGGACTGATTGCCGTGGACGACAAGCTGCGCACGACGAACAGGAGGATCTACGCGGCCGGCGACGTCTGCTCAGCACTGCCGTTCACGCACAACGCCGACGCCCAGGCTCGTATCGTCGTGCGCAACGCGCTGTTTGCGCCCACCGCCAGTACCCGTTCACTGGTGGTCCCGCAGTGCACCTACACCGACCCGGAAGTGGCCCAGGTCGGACGAACACAGGCGCAGCTTGCCGAGGATGGCGTCGCCTTCGACTGCTTCAGCTTGAATTTCGCGGAGCTTGACCGGGCCAGGACCGCAGGCGAACGCGACGGCTTTGTCGAGTTGCTGACCGCCGGGGGCGGCGACAAGATTCTGGGAGCTACCATCGTCGGACATGACGCCGGAGAACAGATCGCACCGCTGTGCATGGCCATGGCCAACGGTCTGGGGCTTGGCGACGCGGGCAAGGCCGTGCTGCCCTATCCCACCCGCGCCGAATATCTGCGACGGCTGGCCGACCAGTACGCGCGCGCCCGGCTGACGCCTCGAGCTGCGGGTCTTTTGAAGTTCTGGTTTCGATAATGACGGAAACGACGGAACCGCGCGGCTACATCCAGCCGGGAGCCCTGCGCGAGCTTTGGTTTCACACCGGGACGGCCTGCAATCTCGCCTGCCCGTTTTGCCTCGAAGGCTCCCGGCCGGGCGACGATCGCCTTCAGCGAATCACGCTGGCGGACGCGAAGCCGCTGCTCGACGAGGCTGCGTCGCTGGGCGTCCGGCAATACTCGTTTACCGGCGGCGAGCCTTTCATCGTCAAGGACTTCATCCGAATTCTCCGCTACGCCTCGAATTTGGGGCCGTGCCTGGTGCTGACCAACGGCACCGATCCGATGATCCGGCGCCTGGGCGAGATCGAATCACTGGCCGCCCGGCCTTATCCGGTCAGCTTCCGGATCAGCATCGACCATGCGGACGCGGCGCGGCATGACGTGGCGCGGGGCAGGGGGAACTTCGCGAAGTCCTGGCAAAGCCTCGCGGCGCTGCACGCGCGAGGCTTTGTCGTGTCGCTGGCCCGGCAGTCCGACGCCGGCGAGGACGGCGCGGCGGTGGACCGGGCGTTTCGCGGGCTGTTCGCCGAGCATGGCCTGCCCGCGGACACGCGCATCGTGTCTTTTCCGGATTTCCTGCCGCCCGGATCGAACCCGGCGGTGCGGCGGATTACGGAAAACTGCATGACCACGCATCACGACGAGGAGTCTCGCCGCTCGTTCATGTGCCATTTCTCGAAAATGGTCGTCAAGAAACAGGGGCGCATGCGCGTCTACGCCTGCACGCTGGTGGACGACGACGAGTCCTTCGACCTGGGCGGCAGCCTCGCGGAAAGCCTCGGGAAACGCGTCATGCTCCGCCACCACCGCTGCTACAGCTGCTTCGCCTACGGCTCGTCGTGCAGCGAACTGGCATGATGCTCCACTTGTTATCGGGGCAGTCCGCGGTGCATCGTGCGCTGATAAGGAGAGAACGATGATTCAGAGCAACAGACGCAAATTCATCCAGCGGGCAGCCAGCATGGCGGCGGTCGGGATGCTGCCGCTCACTTACGTGAGGCTCGGCCGCAGCGAGCAGTCGGCCGAGTTCAGCTTCGCCTTCATTTCCGACTCGCATATCCAGCACATCCGTGGGACCGAGTTCGTGCGCAACTGGGACCGCGGGCTGATCCGCGCGGTGGCCGAAGCCAATCTCCTGAACCCGAAACCGGACTTCGTGATTTACGGTGGCGACCTGGCGCAACTCGGGACCAGACCGGAACTGGACCATGGGGCGGAACTGCTATCGGCGCTCAACTACGACGTCTATCCGATACTGGGAGAGCACGACTACTACCTCGATCTCGGCGAATACTGGTCGGACCTGTTCAAGCGCCCGCACTACTACAGCTTCGACCACAAGGGCGTGCACTTCGTGCTGCTCAACACCATCGTGACGCACGATGAGTGGACGTTCGACCGCTGGCAGACGGCTGAGCAGCGGATGAACGAGATGGCGGGACTGGACAATCCGAACGGCTCGCCGTTCATGGTGGGCGACGAGCAACGCAAGTGGTTGAAGAACGACCTGGCCGGCGTGGCTCAGGATACGCCCATCGTGGTGATCTCGCATTCGCCGCTGCAGAAAATCTACAAGGGCTGGAATTTCTGGACCGACGACGCCGAGCAGGTGCAGGCCATACTCGCACCGTTCGAAAAGGTAAACGTGTTTTACGGGCACGTGCACCAGATCCAGTACAACCAGATCGGCAACATCGCCTTCACTTCGGCCGTGGCCACCGCCTGGCCCTGGCCCTATCCCGGCAGCTATGTGCACGCGGAGCACTACCTGCCGGTGCTGACCGTGCCGATGAACCGCGCCGACCCGTTCTTCGAGCGCGACGCCACCGGCTGGCAGTTCGTGGACGTGCACACGGGGCGCGCCGCGGTGCATTGCAGGCTTCACGACAACGCCGTGCGTACGGTCGCCTGGAATGAAGACACCGGGCAGCCGGAAGACACGGTCTTCCAGGACCCCGCGGCCCGCCTTCCGGCATAATCACGCTGAGCAACAACCGGCAGCGCGCCCGTAGCTCAGCTGGATAGAGCGTCGGTCTCCGGAACCGAAGGTCAGGGGTTCGAATCCCTTCGGGCGCGCCAATTCGAGCCGGTACGTAGGCGCGAATGAGTATGGTGCGACGCATTGATGCATAAGCGTTACGGGTACAGCGTCCACTCTGGCCTGCGCGCGGTGATTCTCGCGGCGGGGGCTTCGCATCGTTTTGGGTCGCCGAAACAGCTCGCGAGGTACCGGGGCGAGACCCTGGTGGCGCGAAGCACGCGTCTGGCGCGTTTGGCGGGCGCCGAAAAGGTGTGCGTGGTGCTTGGCTACCGGTCCGGTCTGGTCCAGCGCGCACTCGAGCATACGAGGATGACGCCCGCCCGTACTAGCACCGTGAGGAATGCGCGATGGCGCGACGGCATGGGGCGCTCGCTGGCCTGCGGCGTGCGCTCGCTTGACCGGCGTGCGCGCGCGGTGCTGGTATGCCTGGCCGACCAGCCGTTGCTGGAAGCCGGGGACCTGGCGCTGCTGGTCCTGGCCTGGCGCACCAGTCCGCGGTCCGTGGTGGCTTCGCGCTACTCCGGGAAACCCGGCGTTCCCGCCATCTTCCCGCGCTCGCACTTCGCGGCGCTGAAATCGCTGTCCGGCGATCGGGGCGCCCGGGTGCTTCTGGCCTCCTTGAACGGCGTGCTCAGCGTGCCGATGCCCCTGGCCGCGGTGGATATCGATGAGCCTTGGGACCTGTCGAATCTTCCGTCCTGAGGCGCCCTTCGGCGCCTGGCGCCTCGTGTAAAGTTGCCACGCCGGCGGCAACCCCACTCTGAACCATCAACATTCTTCGAAGGAGCGGCCCGATCATGCGGATTCTTGTCAGCGGTGCAGCCATGCTGGCGTTGTGCGCCTCCATGGCCAGCGCCGAAATCAGCGTCAGCCAAGCCGAGCAGGACTACATGGAAGAGCTGTACCTGCACTTCCATCGCAACCCGGAGTTGTCGCTGTACGAGTTTGAAACCGCGGCCCGCATGGCCCAGGAATTCGCAGCCGCCGGCTACGAGGTCACACCGGAGGTTGGCGGCACAGGGGTGGTGGGCGTATTGCGCAACGGCGAGGGCCCCACCGTCATGATCCGCGGCGACATGGACGGACTGCCGGTCAAGGAACTGACGCGCGTGTCCTACGCCAGCACGGTCACGACCGTCGACGAGCAGGGCCGCACGGTTCCGGTCATGCATGCCTGCGGACACGACATTCACATCACCAACCTGATCGGCGTGGCCCGCAAGCTCGTCTCCATGCGCGACGGCTGGAGCGGCACGGTGGTGCTGGTGGCGCAGCCGGCCGAAGAACGGGGCCTCGGCGCCCGGGCCATGATCGAGGACGGGCTGTTCAAGCGCTTTCCGCGTCCGGACTACAACCTCGGCCTGCACGTGACCTCCAATCTGCCCGCCGGGAAGGCCGGTTACAAGCCGGAATTCGCGATGGCCAACGTCGATTCCGTGGACATCATCGTGCACGGCACCGGCGGACACGGCGCCGCGCCGCACCTGACCCACGACCCCATCGTGCTGTCCGCCTACATCGTCACCGCGCTGCAGACGCTGGTGGCGCGCAACCTCAACCCCATCGACCAGGGCGTGGTCACCGTGGGGTCCATACACGGCGGAACCAAGCACAACATCATCTCCGACCGCGTGGACATGCAACTGACCGTGCGCTCGTACTCCGACGAGAACCGCGCGTTGCTGCTCGAAGGGATCGCCCGAATCGCCAGGTCGCAGGCCCTGGCGATGGGCCTGCCGGAAGACCGGCTGCCCGAAGTGATCGTGAAGAACGAATACACACCCGCGCTCTACAACGATCCGGACCTGTCGAACCGCCTGGCCGGCGTGTTGCGCGCGGAATTGGGGGACGCGAACGTGGAAGTGAGCAAGCCGGTCATGGGAGGCGAGGACTTCGCCCGGTTCGGCCGCACGGAGGAGCGCATCCCCGGCTTCTATTTCTGGCTGGGCGCCGCGGATCCGGAGCAACATGCCCGCGCGGAGACCCGAGGCCTCAAACTGCCGGCCACGCACTCGCCGTTCTTTCTGCCTTCCTACGAAAAGACCCTTGAGACCGGCGTCCGCGTCATGACCGCCGCCGCCCTGGAGTTGCTCGCCAAGACCTGAACTCGCCCCGTCCGCGCGCTGCGCGTCATGGGGTCGGTTTCATTCATTCCGAAAGCGTGGCCGTTACGGCGCCGGCGGCGCGCAGCGCCAGCGCCGCGATGGTGAGCGTGGGATTGGCGGTGGAACCGGTCGGGAATGCTCCGCCGCCCACCAGAAATAGGTTCGGGTGGTCGTGGCAGCGCAGGTCGCGATCCACCACCGAGCGCCGGGGGTCGTTGCCCATGCGGGTAGTGCCGAGGATATGCCCCGCGCCCTGCCAGGTGTCGCTGTGGTGCGCTTCGGAGGCGTTCAGGCGGGCAAAAATCCGGTCGTGAATCCGTTGAGCCTCGGCCAGACCGGCGCGCGCATAGTCGCCCACGCGATAGTGCATTTGCGGCAGCGGAACGCCGAAGGGGTCGCGTTCGCGCTCGTCCAGAATCACGCGGTTGTCCGGGTCCGGAAGCTGTTCGGTCAGCGCCGCCAGCCGCACCTCGCGCGCTGCATGATCGGCGACAGCCGCTCGCAGCGGCTTGCCGCGCATTCCGCGCCGAGCGAACTGCCCGGCAAGCGCGGGGGCGCCGCCGGTGGGCCAGGTCCAGCCGTCATTGCCGATTTCGATTCGCAGCGCCGACCGCTCACGCCGGAACGACCCGTCGCGGGTGTTCTCGATGCCCGAAGTCGAGAGCGGCCCGCGATACGGCCATACCGGGCCCTCCGCCAGCGCCCAGCTCAACTGGATCGGATGATCCATCAGGTTGCGGCCCACCTGATCCGAGGCGTTGGCCACACCGTCGGGCGTGCGCTCCGAGCGGGAGTGAAGCAGCAGGCGCGGGGTCTCCACGGCATTGGCCGCGAGTACGTAGACTCGCCCACGCGCCACGCTGCGGCTTCCGTCCGGGCGGGTGAAGCGGATCGCCGTCACCCGCATGTCATCGCCGGTCTCCACGAAGGTGGCGGTCGTTTGCTCATGCAGCGTGGCGCCCTGCGTCTCGGCCCGACGCAGGTGAACTGTCGCGTCGTACTTGGCGGCCACCGGACAGATGGGGATGCAACTGGCGCTGCCGCAGCACGCCGGGCGGCCCTGGTGTACTTCGGAATTGCGCGCCTGCGGCGTGGGCCGCACGCGCCACGGCGTATCGGCCAGCGCTCGCTCGCACAGGCCATCCAGCCAACTGGCCGGAATGGCCGGCATCGGGAACCGGCCGGAGCGCGGCGAGCCGAGATCTTCCGCTGAATCTCCCGCCACGCCGAGTTCGCGCTCGGCCGCAACGTAAAACGGCTCGATTTCGTCGTAGCCGATGGGCCAGTCCACGCCGCGTCCGAATCGGCTTTGCAGCCGGAAATCGCTCGGCAGAAAGCGCACGCAGGTGCCCAACCAATGCCATGAGGTGCCGCCCACCGCCTTGAGATAGGTGCTCTTGAACTGGTCCGGCCCCGATTGGCGATACCAGTGATCGGGGTCCTCGCTCATCGGAAAGTCTGCCTCCGGCGAGCGTTCGTAAGGACTCTCCGGCGTCTTTACGACCGCGCCGAGAAAGTTTTCGAAGGCGCGCGCCCGATTCACGCGGGGGCCGGCTTCCAGGATGGCGGTGCGGATGCCCCGTGCGGCCAGCCGGTCGGCCAGCAGCGCCCCGGCGAATCCGGAACCCACTACAACCGCATCGGCGGCAATGTCAGTCACGGCGCGGCATCGGCGCCGGCGCCCGCCGGCGGGCGGTTCCAGTCGTTGAGTTCCGTGCTGCAATATCCGGGCGCGTGGGCGAATTCCAGCGCCTGCCACACGAGCGCCTCGCGATAAGCTCGGGCCGCCGGACCGTTCGCCGTGGGATGGATGCCCGAATACCAGGCGGCGATGATTTGCTCGGCAAGGCTGCCGAGTGCTGCGTCCGCCGTTCCGTCAGGCAGATCGTCCAGGCCGGCGCCTTCGCCCGTGGCCCGCAGCGCGTCGAGCAGTTCGCCTGCCAGCGCCGGGTCGAGCGACGCCGCCGGGAATCCTGTCAGCCGCGCCGACAGTGCCCGAAACCGCTCCAGCGCTTCGTAAGCTCCCGCCCAGCCGCCGATGCCCAGCGCCGGCAGCGCCCATACGCCACAAATAAAGCTTCGCCTCGTCGCGCGCATCGAACTCGCCGCTTCCCCGGCGCGAAGTTTACGCGCTGCCGCCGGACAAAGTCGCGGCGGAAGTTGTCTGAGCGGACCTGTTGATGCAATATGCGGCCGACCGCCGGGAGTGGTTTCCGGGGAGTAGCGACGCCTATGACAAAGACCGAAGTCAAGACGATCATGGAGTTTCTTGCGGAAAACCCGCAGGTGGACGTTTCCGCCGCCTGGAAGCGATGCTGGGGGATCCAGACCGGGATCGTCGATCGCGTGCGCGAGCGGTTTCCGTGTGAACTGCATCCCAGTTGCGAAGGGCGGGAGTACTACACCTCGCCGGACGGCGCCATGGAGGGGTCGTTCCAGGCCTACAGCGGCCCGGAGGTCCCGTGGCTGGTTCATTCCTGGATCGGCAACCGCCATGCCAGCATCCTGGACATCAACGCCACGGTGTTCCTGGGCGAACAGAACCGCGTGCCGCACCTGGCGGTGATTTTCGGGACGATTCCGCGGCTGTTTTTCTACGCCGAATACACGCCGCGCGTGGACCTGAGGGTCAATCCCGAGTACCTGGAGCGCTACTACGAGCCCGCCAACGCCGCCTACCTCGAGTTCCAGGGCAATCCGGCGTTCACCCAGTACGTCAGCCACGGCGCCTACCTGCGGGCGCTGATGTCGCCGGTGTGCATCAGCCACACGGCGGAACTGACGGACGCCAACATCGACCTGTGCGAGCAATACCTGGATGGATTTCTCGACCGCTGGTTCGGCTGGCTGGACGAGGCCGAGCCGGTGCCCGAAGACGAACGCGCCGCGCAGCGCGATTTCGACTTCAAGGTTCGGGAACTGGGTTACCGGCTCGATCCGATGAACGTCCTGCCCCAAAAGGTTTTCGGCGAGGAAGAGTTCCAGCGCATGCTCGAACTGCGCATCGGCACCGAGCAGATCCGCGAGGCGCTGGCGGCCTCCTGAGCGCCCGCGTTCTAAAGTAAACCAGGCAGGGAGAAGCGGCCTTGGTCGAAGCGGCATCCACCAAGCCACGCAAGCTTGCCGTGGTGATCTTCAATCTTGGCGGGCCGGACACGCCCGAAGCCATCCGCCCGTTTCTGCTCAACCTGTTCAGCGATCCTGCGATCCTGCGCATGCCCAATCCCTTCCGCTGGGTTGCGGCGCGGGTGATCACGGCCCGGCGCGCCGCCACGAGCGAAGAGATCTACAGCAAGGTGGGCGGCGGCTCCGCGCTCCTGCCGGCAACGGTGGAGCAGGCCGAGGCGCTGAAGAAGGAAATCGCCGACACCGCCGAGCAGGTGGAAGTCTTCGTGTTCATGCGCTACTGGCACCCGCTGGTCAGCGAGACCGTGCGCAGTATCAAGGACTTCGGACCGGACCGCATCGTTCTGCTGCCGCTGTATCCGCAGTTCTCGACCACGACCACCGGCACTTCGGTCAAGGCCTTCAGGGAAGCGGCCCACAGGCAGGGACTGAGCGCGCCGCAGGATGTCGTGTGTTGCTACCCGGCGCACCACGGCTTTCTGGGCGCGACGGTCGCCAACATCAGGAAGTCGCTGGACGAGGCGTCCCGACACGGCGCTCCGCGCCTGTTGCTTTCGGCGCACGCCTTGCCGCAGCGCACGATCAACGCCGGGGACCCCTACCAGTGGCAGGTGGAGATGACGTCCGCGGCCATCGTCGAGGCGCTGGACCGCACGGGGCTGGACTGGGCGACCTGCTATCAGAGCCGGGTCGGTCCGGTGCAGTGGATCGGTCCGTCCACCGAAAGCGAAGTGCGCCGCGCCGGCGCCGCGGGCGTTCCGGTCGTGGTGGTACCTATCGCATTTGTTTCCGAGCATGTCGAAACGCTGGTCGAAATCGACATGGAGCTGCGCGAGATCGCCGCCGATACCGGCGTTCCGTTCTTCACCCGGTGTCCCACCGTGGCGGTGGACTGCGACTTTATCCGGGGATTGGGCGACCTGGTTCGAGGCGCGATCGGCAGGGACGGCGTGGCCTCGGACATCGGGCCGCGGCGCTGTCCCATGCAATTCGGCACCTGCCCGAATACGACAGGCCTGCATTAGCGTCCCGGGCTAAGGGGCGAAGACGAACCGGAAGCCGGAGGCGGTCGACTCGACCCGGCCGTAGTGCGGGTGGCCGAAGTGCGCGGGGAACAGCAGGGTCGAGCGGTCGGCGATGCGTTCCAGCGTTAGCCGGCGCGTTTCGGCCGCTTCTTCGCCCTTGTTGCAGAACACCGTCGTGTACTGCGGCCCGTAAATCTGCATTACGGCGTGAATGAGGTCGCCCGAGAACAGCCCCTGCGATCCTTCCTTGCCGAGTTCCAGGACCGTGTGGCCGGGCGTGTGGCCGGCGGCCAGCCGCAGTCGAACCCCGTCCTCGATTTCGTATCCGTCCTCGACGCCTTCCAGCAGCCCGGCGTCGACCAGGGGCTGGACATTCGCGTCGAATACCCCGCTGTTCGGACCCATGTCGTAATCGTCTTCCTGGACACTGGACCAGTGTTCCAGCTCCTTTTTGTGGCAGAGGTAGCGCGCGTTCGGGAATGTGGGCTGCCAGCGGCCGTCCACCAGCGAGGTGTTCCAGCCGCAGTGATCGAAGTGCAGGTGGGTGCAGAACACGTAGTCGATGTCCTCCGGCGCCGCGCCGGCGCCCCGCAGCCGGGTCAGGTACGCGGTGTCGAGCTGGCTGAAGGCCGCCAGTTCCTTGCGTTCGTAGATCTTGTGGTTGCCGATGCAGGTGTCGATCAGGATCCAGTGATGGCGGGTGCGGATCAGCCAGCTGTGAAAGCTGAGCACGATCCTGCCCGTCTCCGCCTGTAGTTGATGCGCCGTGAGAACGTCCCGATGCTCGTCGAGCAATTCCGCGGGCATGTCCGGAATGAGGTCGGCGTAGCCGGCATACGGGAGTATCAGTTCCTCGATACGGTGAATCTCGTAGGGGCCCAGTTTGATCATGGCGCGGCCTCCGGCTACCAGTAGTGCGTCCAGCGCGACCGGGCCACGAACTGCTTGTAGGCGTCGAGGCGGCTTTGCGGTATCGATTCCGCGTAGCCGTTCGGATCGTAGCGTTCGCGGTACTGGTCCAGCACCGGCCGGTAGAGCGACATGTGCAGATCGGGGATCCGGTGCTTGCGCCGGAATTCGGCGATCGGGACGGTGGCCGTGCGCCGGGTCTCGAATGCCCCGGCCTTCGCCAACTCCACGCCGCGCGGGCCGAAGATCGCCGAGCGTCCGGGCCCGCCGTAGGCCGTGTCCTCCAGAAAGCCCGGGTTGCGGTCGTGCGTGGACACGGAATTGTTGCAGATCAAGGTATACAGGCTGTTGTGATACGAGGTCAGGCGCATGTCCTCGTACTCGAACCCGCCGGTAGCCACCCGGCAAATGATTTCCGCGCCCTTGAACGCCATGCAGCGGAACAGTTCCGGCTCGAATTGCACGGCCGAGAGCGCGATGTTGCCGATACCCGTGCGGGCAACGGGTATCACCGCGTCCTGCCCGTACATTTCCACGAACCGGTCCAGCACGTCGTAGACGGCGGTCGTGTACTGCTCACCGCCGGGGAACATGCCGCGCACGTTGCGCTGCTTCCAGTGACGCGCGGCCAGCTCGCCGTCGGGACCGATCATGATCATCAGGTGCAGGATGTGCCCGGGCCAGTCGGCGTCCTTCGCGTAGGTGCCGAACGCCACGTAGCAGCCGTACTGTCTGGCCTTCTCCGCGACCGCCTCGGTTTCCGGGCCGGGCACCTCGATGGCCAGCCGGTGATGCTGCTCGCGCGTCCACAGGCTGAAACCGGTGATCGGAAACTCGTGGAACAACAGCAGATCGCTGCGCCCGCCGTAGCCTTGCGCGGCGTCCATGCACTCCAGCATGTACTGCAGATTGGCTTTCAGATCGGGCTCGGGATTCTCGCCATTGACAGCCCGGACCCTCGTTTGCACCACCGACACGGTGATCGTGTCCTTGACCAGATCGGCTACGGGATAGGTGCCGTCCTCCCGCACCATCGGCGTTTCTTCGTTCATGCCGCTAATGTAGCATTACGCGATGAAATTTCTGTCGGCAAGCCGCCTGATCGATGCGCGTTCGCGTTGACTATTTCGCCATGCTGCGCGATCGCGCCGGACGGGAGCACGAAACCCTGGAGACCCGCGCAGCCACGGCGCAGGAACTCTACCGCGAGCTGGCTCCGAAGCGCGACCTTCCGGCGCAGACCGGCCTCAAGGTTGCGGTCAACGATGAGTTCCGGACATGGGATTGCCGGCTTGCCGACGGCGACCGCGTCGTGTTCATTCCGCCGGTTGCGGGCGGATGAGCAATTTCCGCATCAGCCGGAGCGAAATCGTGCCGGCGGAGGAAATTGCGGCGCTCGAGGACGCGGCTTCGGGCGCCATGGTGTCGTTCTGCGGGCGCGTGCGCAACCATAACGAGGGTCGCGCGGTGACCCGGCTGGAATACGAGTGCTACGAGGAGTTGGCGGTCAGCGAAGGCGAACGTGTTCTCGGCGAGGCCAGGGAAAAATTCGGCGTCGGCAAGGTGCGCTGCGTGCATCGCACGGGCGACCTGGCGATCGGCGAACCGGCGGTCTGGGTGGGGGTTGCCGCCGGGCACCGCGAGGAAGCCTTTGCCGCCGCCCGTTTCGTCATCGACGAAGTGAAGAAGCGCGTACCGATATGGAAGCGCGAGCATTACCCGGAAGGCCCGGCCGAGTGGATCAACGCCGCTCCGACGGAGGGTGCATGAAAGGGCGGCGGTCCTGGCTATTCGTGCCGGGCGACAGCGAGCGCAAGCTCGCCAAGGGCCCCTCGACCGGCGCCGACATCCTGATCCTCGACGTGGAGGACTCGGTCAGTCCGGCCCGCAAGCCGGTGGCCCGGAAGATGATCGCCGAATACCTCGGCACGGCCGCGCGCGACGGCGCCCCCTTGTGGGTGCGCATCAACGGTCTGCATGCGCCCGATTGGCGGGACGACGTGGAAGCGGCAATGGCCGGCGCGGCCGACGGCATCGTCCTGCCCAAGCCTCGCTCGCCGGCCGACGTCTTTGCCGTGGCGGAATTGATGGACCGGCTGGAGGATCCGGAGCGCTGCGCGCCGGCGCAGATCCTGGCGCTGGCCGGCGAGACCGCCCGCGGCCTTATGTCGCTGCATGAGTACCGCCCCGGATTGCCGCGGCTGACCGCGCTGAGCTGGGGCTCGGAGGACCTGGGGACCGACGTGGGCGCCCTGCGCCGGCGCCGTGAAGACGGCAATCTGCTGCCGCTCTACGAAGTCTCCCGGGCGCTGACCCTGGCGGCGGCCACCGTGGCCGAGGTGGATGCGATCGAGGCGGTCTATGCCGACTTCCGCAACCTGGACGGCTTCCGGCAATTCACCGAGGAGGCGCTGGAGATGGGCTATGTGGGCGGCGCGGCGATTCACCCGGCGCAAGTGGAGATCCTCAATGAGGTGTTCACACCCAGCGACGAGCAACTCGCCGAAGCGCGCGAAATCGTCGAGGCGTTCGAGGCTTCCGGCGAGACGGGCGTAATGTCGATTCGCGGGAAGATGGTGGACCAGCCGCACCTCGCCCAGGCCCGCAAGCTCCTGCGCCGCTACCTCTCAGTTCCCGATTAGCCGAACGGCCCCTTATTCATCCGACACGTCCTTCTCCGGACACGCCTGCAAGCACATCCCTGTGGGCTCGGCGGCGGCTCCCTGCCGCCGACGCTC